>JALOLA010000019.1 GCA_025456205.1 Acidobacteriota bacterium
GCCTTGCTGTCGACGCGGGGAAAGAGCTGCGTCCCCTGGCCGATGGCAAGATCCTCGGGCAGCTCCTTCCAGCCCAGCCCCGGGTCAGCGCAGCGGAAAACGGCGCGCACCCTGGCCGAGGTCTCGGTCAGGATCGGCGAGAGCAGGGCGTTGACGCTCAGGATGGCCCGGCACAGGGTCTTGAGCACGCCGGCCAGGCGCGGCCGGTCCGCCTCTTCCTTGGCCAGGTGCCACGGCTGGGCCTCGACGATGTAGCGGTTCAGGCCGTTGACGTATTCAAAGATGCATTCCAGGCCGCGGTTGAACTGGTACTGGTCGAAATGGTCCAGGACCGTTTTTTCCAGCTCGACGTAGCGGTCGCGGATCCCGTTTTCCTTCTCCGCGTAAAGGGCGGCGCCCTGGAAGGAATTGGCGAAATACTTCTCGATCATGCCGGTGGTGCGCGATACCAGGTTGGCCCAGTCGTTGGTCAGGTCGGTATTGACGCGGCTGATGAACCCCTCGTGGGAAAAATTGCCGTCGGCGCCGATGGAGGCTTCGCGCATCAGGAAATAGCGGATGGCGTCAGCATTGAAGTGCTTGAGCAGGATATGGGGGTCAAGGACGTTGCCGCTGGACTTGGACATCTTCTTCTCATCCTTCAGCCACCAGCCGTGGATCAGTTCCTTGCGGGGCAGCGGCAGCCCGGCGGCCATCAGGAACGCCGGCCAGTACACGGCATGGTACTTGAGGATGTCCTTGGCCATGATGTGCAGGTCGGCCGGCCAGAACGTCCTGAAGCGCTCGCCCTCGTCGAGGTAGTCGATGGCGGTGACGTAGTTGGAGAGCGCGTCGAACCAGACGTAGATCGTCTGCTGCGGGTCGCCGGGGACCGGGATCCCCCACTTGACGGTGGAGCGCGTGACGCTCAGGTCGCGCAGTCCCATCTTGACGAACGAGATCACCTCGTTCATCCGCGAGCGCGGCGTGACGAAGTCGGGGTTCTCCTCGTAGAATTTCAGCAGCCTGCCGCCGTAGGCCGAGAGGCGGAAAAAATAACATTTTTCCTTGACGCGGTTGTCGGTGGGGCGGCCGCATTCGGAGCAGGTCCTCTTGCCGTCGGCCGTCTCCTCGACGCTGTCGGGGATGAAGTTCTCGCAGGAGATGCAGTAGTGGCCGGCGTACTCGCCCAGATAGATGTCGCCCCTTTCCATGACCCGCGAGAAGATCTTCTGCACGCCCTTGACATGAACGTCGTCGGTGGTGCGGATGAAGACGTCGTAGTCGATGTTCAGGATGCGCCACAGCTCCTTGAAATGCTCGACCATGGAATCGGCGAGCCCCTTCGGCGTCAGCCCCTGCCTGGCGGCGCTGCGCTCGATCTTCTGGCCATGCTCGTCGGTCCCGGTCAGGAACAGCACGCGCTGGCCGCGCAGCTGGCGGTAGCGCTTGATGACGTCGGCCAGGATGGTGGTGTAGGCGTGGCCGATGTGCGGGACGTCGTTCACGTAGTAGATCGGGGTGGTCAGGTAAAATTTGTCCATGGCGCTCTCCTGTTGCCTTGCGCGAGACCCGGATTATAGCACAAAACGGGCGGCCGGGAAAAAGCGTGGCGGGCCGGAAGCGCGGCGCTAGAAGGTGATCTTGAGCGGCTTGGTGTCTTCCTTTTTCTCTTTTTCGGGCTTGCCGGCCTTGCCGGGTCCGATTTCCTCGGAGGCTTCGACCCGGGTCGGCATGGGCTCGCTGCCGCCGGCGATGGCGCTGGCCCGCTGCCACATCTCCAGCAGCTTCCTTTCGATGGCCTCCATGACCGGGATGCTCTCTTTTTCGATCTCCCTCTCGGCCTCGCGGACCAGGGCGGCGATCTCGCCCTTGACCTCCCCGGGCAGGCCGCTGCCGCGGCTCAGCTGGTTGAGGGCATAGATCTGGTTGATGACCTTGTTCTTCTTGTGGATGGCCTCGCGCTTCTTCAGGTCGAGGTCCGACAGCTTTTTCGCTTCTTCGCGGAGCTTTTCCACCTCTTCCTTGCTCAGCAGGCCCGACTGGGAGATCAGGATCTCCTTCTTGTTCTTGCTGGACAGGTCCATGGCCGAGACATTCATGATGCCGTTGATATTGATGCTGAACGTGACCTCGATGCGCGGGACGCCGCGCGGCGCGCGCTTGATGTCCAGCAGGGTGAACTTCCCGAGCATCTTGTTCTCTTCGGCGATCTCGCGCTCGCCCTGGTAGATCTCGATGTCGACCTCGCTCTGGTTGTCCTCGGCCGTGGAGAAGACCAGGCTGCGGCTGGTGGGGATGGTGGTGTTGGCGTTGATGATGCGCGTGAAGGCGCCGCCGAAGGTCTTGACGCCCAGCGAGAGCGGCGTGACGTCGAGCAGCAGGATGTCCTTGCTGTCGCCCTTGATGATCGAGCCCTGCATCGCGGCGCCCATGGCCACGATCTCGTCGGGATTGACCTTGCGGTTGGGCTCGCGCTTGAAGAACTCCTTCACCTTGTGCTGGACCAGGGGGATGCGCGTCGAGCCGCCGACCAGCAGGAACTCGTCGATGTCGTTGATGCGCAGGTTGGCGTTCTGCAGGGCGCGGGCGCAGATCTCCAGCGTCGACTCCACATCCTTCTTGACCAGGTTCTCGAACTCGGTGCGGCGCAGGTACTTGATCAGGTGCAGGGGGCCGTCCTCGGACTCGGCGATGAAGGGCAGGTTGATCTCGCACTCCTCGACCGCCGACAGTTCGATCTTGGCGTTCTCTGCCGCCTCGCGGATGCGCTGCAGCGCCGCCTTGTCCCGCCCCAGGTCGATATGGTGCTCGGTGGCGAATTCCCGGGTCAGCTTCTGGGTCAGGGCGATGTCGAAGTTGTTGCCGCCCAGGTGGGTGTTGCCGGCCGTGGCCAGCACCTTGATGATGCCGTTCTGCACGTCCAGCACCGAGATGTCGATGGTGCCGCCGCCGAAATCATAGACGATGATCTTGGCCTTTTTCTTCAGGTCGATGGAATAGGCCAGCGAAGCCGCCGTGGGCTCGTTGATGATGCGCTTGACGTTGAGACCGGCGATGCTGCCGGCGTCCTTGGTGGCCTGGCGCTGGGAGTCGTTGAAGTAGGCCGGGACGGTGACGATCACGCTGTCGATGGGGTCGCTCAGGTAGCGGTCGGCCGCGTCCTTGAGCTTGATCAGGATCATGGCCGATATCTCTTCCGGGGAAAAGATCTGGTTGTTGATCTCGATGCGCAGCAGGTCGTCGCCGTGGCGGATAATGTGGAAGGGGAACTCCTGCAGGTAGGGTTCCACTTCCGAGAATTTTTTCCCCATCAGGGTCTTGACCGACGAGATGGTGTTGAGCGGATTGGTGATCATCTGGCTCTTTGCCGGCTGGCCGACCAGCCGTTCGCCGCCGGCGGTGAAGGCGACGATCGACGGCAGCAGGCGGTGTCCTTCCGGCGTGAGGATGATCTCCGGGGTCGTGCCTTCCAGGTAGGCGATGGCTGATTTTGTGGTGCCGAGGTCGATCCCTAATATTTTACCCATCTCGGCAATTTTCTATCACAGGGATTATGAAAAGTCAATCAGTTTTTCCGCAACGGCGGCCGGCCGGCGACTCTTGACTAATCGTTTTTTTTACGCTATGATGCACGTCAATGCCGGGATAGCTCAGTAGGTAGAGCGGTAGACTGAAAATCTGCGCGTCCGTGGTTCGATTCCGCGTCCCGGCATTTTACTTGACTCCCCGCCGGCGATTTGCTACTATTTTTCGATGCAGACCTCGCTGTCATCCATCGTTTCCCGCTTCAAGAACAAGAAGGTGGCCGTCTGGGGCGACCTGATCCTCGACCAGTACGTGTTCACCTCGGCCGGCCGGGTATCGCGCGAGGCGCCGGTGCTGGTCACCGAGTTCGAGAAGAATGAATACCGCCTGGGCGGCGCCGGCAACGTGGTGATGAACCTGCTGACTCTGGGGGCGCAGCCGCTGCCCGTGGGCTTCGTCGGCAAGGACGCCCCGGGCGGCATCCTGCTGGGACTGCTGCGCGAGCAGGGGATCGCCACCGGGCACCTGGTGACGGCCGACGGTTTCCAGACGCCGCTGAAAAGCCGCATCCTGTCCGGGGGCGACAATACCAAAAAGCAGCAGATCCTGCGCATCGACACCCTGCCCCCGGGACCGGCCGGCGAGCGGGCCCGGCTCAAGCTGGTCAAGGCCCTCCATGCGGCGCTGGCGGTGAGCGACCTGCTGGTCCTTTCCGACTACCTGGCCCAGGCCGTCATCCCTGGGGTCTTTCATGCCGTCAGGAAAAAATTCCCTCATACTCCCAGCGTCGCGGATTCGCGCAACAACCTGCTGGATTTTCCCGGCGTGACCCTGGCCACGCCCAACGAGCCCGAGATCAAGAGCCTTTTCCCGGGCCACAAGTTCCTGGAGGAAGGCGATTTTCTGCGCGCCGGCAGCGAGCTGCTGGGCCGGCTGGACGCGCGCGGGGTGGTCCTGAAGCGGGGGCACCGGGGGATGCTGGTCTTCGGCCGCGGCGAAAAGCCGTCCGCCCTGGGCATTTTCGGGACGTCGCAGATCGTCGACGTCACCGGCGCCGGCGACACCGTCCTGGCGGTACTGGGCCTGGGCCTGGCCAGCGGGGCTTCGCTGCTCGACTCGGCCCGGCTGGCCAACATCGCCGGCGGCATCGTGGTCATGCATGAAGGGGCCTACCCCGTCCGCCGCCGGGAACTCCAGAATGCCCTGCGCTAGCGATCTTCCCCTGCCGCAGCTGGCCGAGGCCGTCGCCCGGGAAAAGAGCGCGGGGAAGACCATCGTCCTGGCCAACGGCGGCTTCGACCTCATCCACGTCGGCCATGTCCGCTACCTGCAGCAGGCCAAGGCGCTGGGGGACGTCCTGGTGGTCGCCCTGAACTCCGATTCCTCGCTGAAGGGATTGAAGGGGGCCGGCCGCGCGTTGATCGACGAGCAGGGCCGGGCGCGGATCATCGGCGCCCTGGCCTGCGTGGACTATGTGACCCTTTTCGCCGAGCGGACGGTCGAGGCCGTGCTGCGGGCCATCCAGCCCCACCTCCACTGCAAGGGCTCGGATTATTCCCTGGACTCCATCCCGGAGCGGGACGTCGTCCGTGGCTACGGCGGGCAGCTGGCCATCGTCGGCGGCGAAAAGGTGCGCTCCACCTCGCTGGTGATCCGGCGCATCAAGGAATTGTACGGCTAAATTGGAACCGATCGCCATTGTCCGCCTGTCCTCGCTGGGAGACATTGTGCACACCCTGCCGGCCTTCCAGGCCCTGCGCCGCGCCTATCCGGCCGCGCGCATCAGCTGGATCGCCGAGCCTGCCGGCGCGGCGCTGCTGAAGAATTTCCCGGGCATCGACGAGGTCATCCCCTTCGAGCTGAAATCCCAGCGCGGCCTGTCGGGCAAGCTCCTGTACCTGCTGCGCTTCCGGCGCCGCTGGCACCGGCGCTTCGGCCTGGTGCTCGATTTCCAGGGCCTGATCAAGTCGGCGCTGCTGGCCTTCCTGCTGGGCGGGACGCGCCTCGGCTTCGGGCGCTGCAACGCGCGCGAGCCGCTGGCCGCAGCCTTCTATTCGCGGCGCGCCCCCGTTTTTCCCGAGGAGCGCCACGTCATCCACAAGAACCTGCACCTGCTCTCGCTCCTGGGGATCGCCGCCCCCGTCGTGGAGTACCCGCAGCGGCCGTGGACGCCGTCGCCCCGGCTGGCCGCCTATCTTGAGCGCGAGGGCCTGGCCGGCGGCTGGACCATCCTCAACGTCGGCGGCGGCTGGCCCAGCAAGCTGCTGAGCGCGGCGCAATGGCTGCAGGTCGCCGCCGGCTTGAAGAGCGACCACGCGCTGGTGCTGCTTTGGGGCACCGAGAAGGAAAAGGCGACCGCCACGGAGATCGCCCGGCAAAGCGGCGCGCGCCTGGCCCCGTTCCTGGAATTCGGGGACCTGCTCGCCTTCATCGCCGGGGCGCGGCTGGTCATCTCGGGAGATACCCTGGCCCTGCACCTGGCCGACCTGACGCGCACTCCCGCCGTCGGGATATTCGGGCCCAGCTCCCCGGAGCGCAACGGCCCGCTCCTTCCGGCCAGCCGGACCGTTCACCGCCGTCTTGGCTGCAGCTTCTGTTACCGGCGCAAGTGTGATACAATGGATTGCCTGCAGGGCATTGTGATCGAGGATATCATCCAGGCGGCACGAAGGATCGATGCGCAACGCGACCGAAGCTTTGATTAAATACCGCTCGCTGATCGGGATCGTCTGCCTGATCGTCGTTCTGTGGCTGGCCACGCCCAGCGCCCGCGGCATCTTCATCGGCTTTTTTTTCATGATGGTCGGCATGTTCTTCCGCGGCTGGTCCTCCGGCTACATCGACAAGGACAGGGAACTGGCCACCGAAGGCCCCTACGCGCTGACGCGCAACCCTCTCTATTTCGGCAACCTGCTCATCGCCAGCGGCATCGCCATCGCCGCCAACAACTGGCTGACCGCACTGATCTGCGCCGCGTATTATGTCTTCTTTTTCACCTTCCTGATCGCCGTCGAGAGGAAGAGGATGAAGGCGCGTTTCGGGTCTCGCTACGAGGCCTGGGCCAGGGACGCCAACCTGTTTTTCCCCAGGATCAAAAAGATCAGGAAATTCAACTTCAACATCGCCCTGTACATGAAAAACAGGGAATACCGCGTTCTGTTCTACTCGCTCTTCGTCATCGCGGTGCTGGTGGTCAAGTACCTCAAAACGATCGGTTTCATCGGCCGCTAGAAGTTTTTTTAACGATCCCCTCCTCATTGATTTTATCGGGGGTTTTTGCTACCATGACGTCATGAACAAACCCAGGGTGATCTTCCTGGCCGGCGCCCTCCTTCTCGCTGCCGGCGCTTTCCTGTTCCTGCATCACCCCGACGTTTCGTTCCCGCAAGCCGGTGGCAAGCCCGGCATGGGGGCCTCCGGCTTCCAGGTCACCGGCATCTCGGAGAAGGGCAATGTCTGGATGGACAGCGATGAGTCCCGCCCGGTGGACATCAAGACGCTGATCTTCGTGTCCGAGACCCACCTGCATTCCGACGCCCAAACGGCCTGGGAATTCTTTTTCGAGGGCTTCCTGTTCACGGCGCTGCCAGGGAGCGCCATCCGCTTCACCCCGCAGACCCGCGAACTGATACTGGAGAAAGGCGAATTCTACTGGGAGCGGAAACTGACAGGGCAGAAGGTCGAGATCTCCCTGTTCAGCGGCGGCAACATCTTCAAGCTTTCCGCCGCCGGCCGCATCCGCCTGGGCGGGAGGGCGCTGGAGATCTGGAACTACTCGGGGCAGCTCGACTTCGATTTCGACGGCAAGCTGTACCGCCTGGACGAGCGGCGCTACATGAACAGCCGCGACGGCGGCAGGGTCCCCCCCGCCGCCCTGTTCCCCGCCCCGCCCTTCATTTCGCCCGAGGCCGAGACCCTCGCCCTGACCAACCCCAACGACACCATCGTCCAGTTCAAGTGGAAGAATGTCCAGGGAGCGCGGGACTACGTGCTGAAGCTCTACCCCTCCTCGCTGCGCGAGAACCTGCTGCTGAGCAAGGTGGTGGCCGAGAATGCCGTTACGCTGGACATCATGCCGTTCATCGAGTACAGCGAGCTGCATTGGGAAGTGGCCGCCTTCGACGCGGCGAGGCGCATCGAGTCGGCGCCGGCGCGCATGGGGGTGATCACCATCAGCAGCTCGCTCCTGAAGAAAGGGATGCTGCCCCAGCCGCCGCGCATCGAGGTCGGCTCCCTGTCGGTCAGCGGCGAGATGGTGCTGATCAAGGGCGGCACCGACCCCAACGCCCAGTTGTTCATCGACGGCGTCGCCGTCAAGCTGGACGGCGAAGGCCGCTTCATCCATACCATCTCCTACAAGAGCATCGGGGTCAAGGAGATCGTTTTCAGGGCGGTGGCCCCGTCGGGACTGGAAGCGGTCCTGAAAAAGCAGGTGACCATCTTTGAGGAATAATGGCCAGGCGTGGCCGGAAGCATTTAAAGGAGCATGAGCATGGGGTTGTTTGCGAACATGTACAACTATTTTTCCTCCGACCTGGCGATCGACCTGGGCACGGCCAACACGCTGGTGTACATCCGCGGGCGGGGCATCGTCCTGCGCGAGCCTTCCATGGTGGTGGTGGATGACCGCAACGGCCGCATCCAGGCGGTCGGGCTGGAAGCCAAGGGCATGCTGGGCAAGACGCCGGCCAATATCCGCGCCATCCGGCCGATGAAGGACGGCGTGATCGCCGACTTCGAGATCACTGAAAAAATGCTGCAATACTTCATCAAGAAGACGCGGACCGGCAACCAGTTCCTCAAGCCGCGCATCGTGATCGGCATCCCCTCCGAGATCACCGAGGTCGAGCGCCGGGCCGTGCGCGATGCCGCGCTGCGCGCCCGGGCCAACGAGGTCTTCCTGATCGAGCAGGCCATGGCCGCGGCCATCGGCGCCGATCTGCCCATCACCGAGCCCGGCGGCAACATGATCGTCGACATCGGCGGCGGCACCACCGACGTGGCGGTCATCTCCCTCTCCGGCGTGGTGATCGCCAAGTCGGTGCGCATCGCCAGCAACGAGATGGACGAGGCCATCATCCAGTACATCAAGAAGAAGTACAACCTGCTCATCGGCGAGCGCACGGCCGAGCAGGTCAAGATCAAGATCGGGTCGGCCTTCCCCCTGGACGAGCCCCTGGAGATGGAGATCAAGGGCAGGGACCTGACCTACGGCATTCCCAAGACGCTCAACATCAACGACAGCGAGGTGCGCGAAGCCCTGGAGGGCGTCGTGCAGACGGTGATCGAGGTGGTCAAGAACACCTTGGAGAAAACGCCGCCCGAGCTGGCGGCCGATATCGTCGACCGCGGCATCATCCTCTGCGGCGGCGGGGCGCTGCTCAAGAACCTGGACAAGCGCCTGCGCGAAGAGACGTCGCTGCCCATCTTCATCGCCGACGACCCCCTGTCCTCCGTGGTGCTGGGGGCCGGGAAGATCCTGGAAAACCTGCCGCTGCTGGAAAAGATCGGCAATGCGCTTTAGTGCCGGCTCCGGCGGGCTCAGCACAGAAAAAAGATCGGCCGTCCTGGTCCTGGTCCTGTTCGTCGACTTGATCCTGATCTCGTCGCAGATCATGCTCAAGAGCCGGCAGTCGCTGCTGCAGTCGGTCATCGCCAACATGGTCATGCCCCTGCAGCTCACGTTCCAGAAGGCCAGTGATTTTGCCGGCTCCGAGCTGGACCGCTATGTTTTTTTGCGCGGCGTCTTCAAGAAATACCAGCGGCTCAAGCAACAGCATGTGAACCTGCGCGTGGAGAACTACGCCCTGAAGCGGCAGTTGCGCGACCTGGGGGCGCTGGCCGGGGTGAAGCGGAGATTCAACCGCTTCCGGCTGGCCAACGTGATCTCCGTCGACATCAACTTCCCCTATTCTTCGCTGGTGATCGACCTGGGAACGCGCGCCGGGCTGGTGGAGAACGACGTGGTGCTGAACACCGACGCCGAGCTGGTCGGCAAGATCACCCGGCCGCTGACCGCGTTCTCGGCCCAGGTGCGCCTGGTCACCTGTCCCATCGGCGGCACCGGGGCCGCCATCGAGAGCAACATGCTGGAAGGCCTGCTCAAGGGCGGCAACGGGGCCGAGTGCGGCTTCCGCTACCTGCTGGCCAACAAGCCGGTGCGCATGGGGGACCGGGTGATCACCTCGGGCACCGACCTGATCTATCCCAGCTACCTGCCGATCGGCAAGGTGACGGCGATCGGCCAGGATTACCTGACCCAGAAGATCACCGTGCGCCCGTTCTTCGTCGACAAGCCCATTCGCAAGCTGGTGGTCCTGGTCCATGAATAACCGCTGGCGCACCATCCTGTTCATCCTGCTGGCCGTCGGCCAGGTCGCCTTCGCCCGCCATTATCACTCGCTGCGCTTCACGGTCGACCTGCTCTTCCTGGTCATTTTTTTCATCGCCATCCGCTCGGGTTTCATGACCTCCATCCTCAGCGCCGCCCTGATCGGCTTCTGCTCCGATTACCTCAGCGGCGGGGTCATGGGCGTTTTTTCGTTCTCGCGCACACTGGCCGCCTTCTCCCTCAACGCCGTCGCCCGCTTCCTCGACCTCAAGAAGAACATTTTCATCTTCCTGCTCATCCTGTTCTCCCTGTTCCTGTCGAACCTGGCGGCCTTCGGCTTTCTGGTGCTGATCTTCCGCTACCAGATCACGTTCAGCCTGCTGGTCATCCAGCCGCTGTCGACGGCGCTGTTGGGCACGATCATCCTGGGCTCGAAAAAAGCGAAATCCCTGCTGGATGTATCTTAGCAAAAGGAAGCTGACCCCGGATTTCGTGAAAAAAGCCGCCGTCGTCTCCACTTTTTTTCTCGTCATTCTCTTCACCCTCATTTTCGTGGCCTTCTGGAGCATCCAGGTCCTGCGCCACGAGGAGTACCTGCGGCTGGCCATCCGCAACATCACGCGCACGATCGACCTGCCGGCCCCGCGCGGCGTGATCGTCGACCGCTCCGGTACGGTGCTGGCGGAGAACAAGATCAATTTCACCCTGTACCTGGTGCGGGAAAACGTGGAGAACCTGGACAAGACGATCCGCCGCGCCAGCTTTTTTTCCGGCAGGACCGTCGCCGAGGTCCAGGAGATCATCGCCAGGTACAAGAAATACGCCATGTTCTACCGCATCCCCATCCGCAGCAACCTGCCGCAGGGCACGGTCATCTTCATCCAGAGCCGCCAGGATGAATTCCCGGAGTTCGAGATCGGCATGCAGCCCAGCCGCACCTTCCCGCTGGCCGAAAGCGCCGCCCACGTGCTCGGCCACCTGTCCGAGGTCAGCGAGGCGGAGCTGGACGCGATGGCCACCGGCGCCTACAGCCCCGGGGACGCCATCGGCCGCAGCGGCATCGAGAAGCAGTACGAGGCCTTCCTCAAGGGGGAGAAGGGGAGCCGGACCGTCATCAAGAACAGCGTGGAGAAGATCCAGGAGGTGAGTGCCGAGACCCAGCCGCTGATCGGCGCCACCGTCGTCCTGACCCTGGACCTGGGGTTGCAGCGCTTCAGCGAAGAGCTGCTCGGCGAGGAGACCGGCGTGGTCGGCGTCCTTGACCTGCGGACCGGCGGCATCCTCGCCCTGGTCAGCAAGCCCGCCTATGACCCCGAGGCCTTTTCGCTGGAGATGACGCGCGATGAGTGGCTGGCGATCAGCAACGATCCGCAGAAGCCGCTGCAGAACAAGTTCCTGCAGGGGATCTATTCGCCGGGCTCCGTCTTCAAGATCGTCATGGCCCTGGCCGGCCTGCAGGAGAAGCTGATCTCGCCGGGACTCACCCTCACCTGCACGGGAAGTCAGGTCTTTTACGACCGCGTTTTCCACTGCTGGAACCTGGGCGGGCACGGGACGATGAACCTTTTCAGCGCCCTGCAGAATTCCTGCAACATCTATTTTTACAACCTGGGCCGGCGGCTGGACATCGACACCATCGCCCGCTACGCGCGCCTGCTGGGCCTGGGCGCGGCGAGCGGCATCGACCTGCCCAATGAAAAGCCGGGGCTGGTGCCGGACAGCGCCTGGAAGCTCGAGGCGTTCCGCCAGCGCTGGTTCCCCGGGGAGACCATCTCGGTGGCCATCGGCCACGGCAGCCTGAACGTGACCCCGGCACAGATGCTCAAGCTGATCGCGACCGTGGCCCTGCGCGGGCGCATGCCCAGGCTGCATCTGCTGCAGCGCATCGAGCGGCAGGGGAAGGTCGTCCGCGAGTCCCTTCCCGAGTTCCGGCGCGTGCCCATCGCCGAGGAGCATTTCGAGCAGGTGATCGAGGGGCTGTTCCGCGTGGTCAACCAGGAGGGGACGGGACGGGCGGCGGCCATCGCCGGGCTGGACATCTGCGGCAAGACCGGCACGGCGCAGATCATCGCCAAGGAGAACCCGCATTACAAGCGGTTGACCCAGGAGAAGAAGTTCATGCCCCACTCCTGGTTCGTCTCCTTCGCCCCGCGCGAGAACCCCCGCCTGGCCATGGTCGTGCTGGTGGAGAACGGCGGCGACGCCGGGGCGATCGCCGCGCCCCTGGCGGCACGGATCTACCAGAAATACTTTGCCGATGAAGGACTACGTTAAATATTTCGACAAGTTCACGTTCGCCCTGCTGCTGCTGCTGGTGCTGGCCGGCATATCCCTGGTATACAGCGCCGGCCATTCCAGCGCCGAGACCAACTACCTGAAGCAGGCGGGCTGGCTGGGCGTCTCCCTGCTGGCTTTTTTCGCCGTCTTCGCGCTGAAGACCGACTTCATCTTCCGCAAGGCCTTCGCCGTCCTGCTGGTGCTGCTGGCCATCCTGGCGCTGCAGGTGGCGGTCGGCGGCACCGTCGCCCGCACCAAGAGCTGGTTCCGCCTCTGGGGCATCGGCTTCCAGTTCTCCGAGTTCGTGAAGGTGCCCCTGGCCCTGTACCTGGCCAAGGTCCTGGCCCAGATCGAGAGCGTCGACGCCAGGGCGTTCGTAAAGATACTGGCCGTCATTTTCGCTCCCGTGGGCCTGATCGTCCTCCAGCCCGACATGGGTGTGTCGTTCATTCTCTGCGGCTTCCTGCCGCTGGTCGTCCTGCTGAAAAAGGTGCGGCCGGCGCTGCTGGTCGTCACCGTCCTGCTGATGGTTCTCGGCGGGCTCATCGGCTGGCATTCGCTGCTGAAGCCCTACCAGAAGGACCGCATCGTCTCCTTCCTGAACCCCACGCAGTACAAGGACTCCACCGGCTACCACATCATCCAGTCGAAGATCGCCATCGGCTCGGGCGGGCTGGCCGGCAAGGGCTACCTGAAGGGTTCGCAGTCGCGCTACCAGTTCCTGCCGGCGCGGCATACCGACTTCATCATCTCGGTGGTCGGCGAGGAGCACGGGTTCATCGGCACCAGCCTGCTGTTCTTCATCTTCTTCATCGTCTTCTACCGCCAGTTCCGCTTCAATTTCCAGACCGACGAGGAGTTCTATTTCGTCTATCTATTCAACGGCCTGATGCTCTTCCAGTTCCTGGTCAACGTGTCGATGGCCATCGGCTTCTTCCCGGTGCTGGGCATCTCCCTGCCCTTCGTTTCCTACGGGGGGTCTTCGCTGCTCTCGTTCTTTATCGGCGCGGCCATCGTCTTCCGCATCAAGATCAACAACTACCTGGCATGAACACCGATGAATTCCTCGGACTGCTGAAAAATCCCCAGGCCTATATCGGCCGGGAGATCAACTCCTGCCGCCGGGAATTCGAACCCGGCGACATCAACATCTGCCTGGTCTTTCCCGACACCTACGCCATCGGCATGAGCCATGCCGGGGTCAAGATACTCTACCACCTGCTCAACGGCCTCGACGGCGTCCATGCCCAGCGGGCCTTCCTGCCCGATCCCGAGAACATCCCGCTCTTCCGCGAGCACGGCATGGCGCTTTTCTCCCTGGAGACCCGAACGCCGCTGGCCGCCTTCGATATGGTCGGCCTGTCGCTGCTGAGCGAGCTGAACTACACCAACGTGCTCCTGGCGCTCGACCTGGCCGGCCTGCCGCTGCTCTCCGCCCAGCGCCGCCAGGGCCAGCCCTGGGTGGCGGCCGGCGGCATCGCCGCGGCCAACCCCGAGCCCCTGCGCGCCTTCATCGACCTGTTCGCCTTCGGCGACGGCGAGGCCGTCTTCCCCGACCTGGTCGACGTGCTGCGCAGGGCCCGGCGGCCGCGGGCGGACCGGGCCGCCATCCTGGAGGAATTCGACCGCATCGATGGCGTTTACGTTCCCGCCCGCTACCCGTTGAAAAAAAGGGGACCTTTCCTGGTGCCGGACCTCGGCGGCAGAAAGGTGCGCAAGCGGATCTGCCCCGACCTGGACCGCATCAAGGCCGAGCCGGCGGAGATCGTGCCCGTCTGCGATGTGGTCTTCAACCGCCTGAACGTGGAGATCGCCCGCGGCTGCCCGCAGAATTGCCGCTTCTGCCAGGCCAAGTCCTATTATGCCCCCTTCCGCGTCCGGGCCGCGGCGCCCACGCTGGACTTCATCGGCAAAGCCCTGGGCGCCACCGGCTATGAAATGTTCTCCCTGGCCTCGCTGAGCTCCGGCGACTATCCCGACCTGCCGGAGCTGCTGCGCCGCATCCCCGCCGCCATCCAGCCCGACATTTCCTTCTCCGTCCCCTCGCTGCGCCCATCGACGCTGAGCGAGGAACTGCTCGCCACCCTGGCCATGTTCCGCAAGACCGGCATCACCATCGTCCCCGAGGCCGGCAGCGAGCGGCTGCGCCGCTCCATCAACAAGAACGTCACCGACGCCGAGATCTTCCACGCCCTGGACATCGCCTGGAAGCATGGCTGGCAGAAAGTGAAGATGTACTTCATGATCGGCCTGCCGGGCGAGACCGCCGCTGACATCGAAGCGATCGCCCTGCTGCTGGAGAAGATCCTGGCCGCGGCGCGGGGGCGCAGGGCGCGGGTGGCCATCCACGCCTCCTTTTCCTCATTCGTTCCCAAGGCGCATACGCCGCTGCAATGGGCGGCCCGGGCCCCCATCGCCGAGCTGGAGGAGAAGTCGGCATTCCTGCGCGCCCGGCTGCGGCGCCACAAGAACCTCGACCTGGATTTCCACCAGCCGGGGCGCAGCATGATCGAGACCATCCTGGCCCGCGGCGACGCCCGCGTCGGCGACCTGCTGCTCGAGGTCTACCGGCGCGGGGAGGCTTTCACCGCCTGGGACGCCCATTTCCACCTGGCGGTCTGGGAGGAGGCCCTGCCCCTGCTGGGCGGCGCCGATTTCCTCTCCGAGCTGCCGCTGGACGCCGAGCTGCCCTGGGGCTTCATCCAGCTCAATTTCCACGAGGCCTACCTGGCCGAGGAATACCGGCGCAGCCGCGCCGGCGAGGCGACGCCCTCCTGCGCCGAGCAGGACTGCGCCGGCTGCGCCGGCTGCGCCTTCGGCCGCCGGGAATTCCTGCCCGCCTCCTGGGCGAAAGCCGCGGGGGCGGCGGCCGTTCCTCCGGTGGCCTATCGCCGGCTGCGCCTGCATTACGATAAAAAGGGCGACCTGCGCTTCCTGTCGCATCTGGCGATGATGCAGTATCTCGAGCGCCTGCTGCGCAGGTCCGGCCTGCTGTTCCAGTACAGCCAAGGGTTCCACCCGCGCATCAAGATGGCCGCCCTGCCTCCGCTGCCGGTCGGAGCCGTCGGCGAGGACGAGGTGATCGAGGTCTTCGTGTCCGGGGACCTCGAGGCGGAGGGGATCCTGGCCGCCCTGAACCGGGGGCTCACGGACCTGCGCTTCATCCGGGCCGACTTCGTCCGCGGCGAGACCTCCTTCCACAAGGCGCTGCAGGTTGTGGAATTCCATTTTTCCCTGCCCCTTCGGCAAGGCTCTTCGCGACCGGTGGCGCTGCCCGGGCAGGAGGAGATCACGGCCCTGCTCTCTGCCGGCGACAGCCTGCGCTTCGGCGAGGAAGGCCTGGACCTGAAAATGGATTTCGCCCACCAGGGCCAGGAGCGCTTCGCCCGCATCTACAAGCTGCTGGACCCGGAGCGGAAATGGACCTCCTGCCTGCGCCGCACGGCGGTCACCTTTAAAAATGAAAATTGAGATCACGTCGATGGCCAACCCCCGGCTGAAGGACCTGCTGGCCGCAGGCGAGCGCTTGCTCTTCTTTGCCGGCGACAAGCTGGTCCGCGACATCCTGGCCCGCCCGCTCGCGGTGGACAAGCTGCTGGTCAGCACCGCCCTGGAGGAAGACCTCCCCGACGCCGCCGCCAAGGTAGGGGAGCGCTGGCGGGTGAGTCCCCCGGTGCTGGCCAGGGTCTCCGGGTTGAAAAGCCCGCCGTTGCTGCTGGCCGTCATGGGACTGCCCGCGGCCGCGATCGACTTCAGTCGTCCGGGCGTCACCGTGGGACTGGTCGACGTCCAGGACCCGGGCAACGTGGGCACGGCCTTCCGCTGCGCCTCGGCCTTTGGCGGCGCAGCTCTGGCCCTGGCCGGCGAATGCGCCAGGCCCAACCACCCCAAGGTCGTGCGCGCCGCCCAGACCGCCCTGCTCGACGTTCCGTTCCAGGTTTTCCGCGACGTGGATGAGCTGGCGGCCGAGGCCCTGCAGGCCAATGCCCGCGTCTATGTCACCGCGGCGCGTCCCGGCCGGGCCTCCCTGCCGCTGGCGGAGATGCAGTTCCCCTGCCTGCTGCTGTTCGGCAACGAGGGCCGGGGGCTGGAGCCGCGCCTGCTCGAGCGCTTCCCCCAGGTGCGCCTGGACCAGGAGGCGCGCATCGATTCCCTGAACGTCGCCGTCAGCGCCTGCATCATGATGCACGAGCTGCGGCGCCTGCGCGGCCGGTGAAGAAGCTCCTGCTCCACGTCTGCTGCGGGCCCTGCGCGCCCTACGTGCTGCAGATGCTGCGGGCGGATTTCCAGGTCAGCGGTTTTTTTTGCAATCCCAACATCCAGCCCTACCGCGAATACGAATTCCGCCGCCTCGAAGTGGCGCGCCTGGCCGGAAAGCTGGAATGGGATGTGGTGTACGCCCCTTACGACATGAGGGAGTGGTTCGCCGCCGTGCGCGGCCTGGAGCGCGAGCCCGAGCGCGGGCGGCGCTGCGCCGTCTGCTTCCGCTTCCGGCTGGAAAAGGCTTTCCGCCATGCCCGCGAGAACGGCTTCGCCGCCGTGGCCTCCACCCTGTCGATCAGCCCCTACAAGGCGGCGGCGCAGATCAACGAGCAGGGCCAGGCCCTGGCCCGGGAATACGGCGTCGAATTCCTGGCGGAAAACTTCAAGAAACGCGACGGCTGGCGCGGCGCCTGCGCGCTGGCGGCGGAACTGGGAGTCCGGCACCAGGACTACTGCGGCTGCGCTTTCTCCAAGGCGGAGAGGCTGCTGCGCCTGCGGAAATGACCGTGGGGCAAGGGGTTTGGGGCCCGGCCGGTTTGCTTTTGCGGCGTCGATATGATAGATTAAGGCCCTGATGAACAAGAAAGTGGTACTGGCCGGAAAGGTCATCGGGATCGCAGCCGGCTATTCCCTGGTCCTGGTCCTGGCCGTTTTTTTCACCGTCAGCCTGCTGGTCAAGGGCGGCGAGGTGAGCGCACCCGACCTGACCGGAATGTCCCTCCAGGACGCCTACGCCGCCGCCGCCAGGAAAGGGGTCTACCTGAAGAAAGTCGTCGGCGACTTCGGCGGCGCCTACGCCCCCAACACGGTGGTCAGCCAGTTTCCGGCGCCGCAGACCAGCGTCAAGGAAAAGTCGGTCGTCAAGATCTTCGTCGCCTCGGAAGTGGGGCAGACGGTCGTGCCCCAGCTGGTGGGGCTGGGCCAGAAGGAGAGCGAGGCGCTGCTCAAGAAAAACAAGCTGAAAAAAGGCCACACCGCCTTCGTCAGCGCCGCCGACGTCATGCCCGACAGCGTCATCAGCCAGTCGGCCCCGGCCGGCAGCCACCTGGGCGAAGGCGCGGCCATCGACCTGCTGCTGTCCAAGGGCGGCGAGAGCCGCTCGTTCATCATGCCCGACCTGATCGGCAAGGATGCGGTCAAGGTCCTGGTTTTTTTCGAGGGCCGCGGGCTGAAGATATCGAAGATCGAAGAGGTGCCCTATTTCGGGCTGAAGCCGGGCGTCATCCTCAAGCAGTTCCCGGCGCCGGGTTTCGAGATCAGCGCCAAGAACCAGATCGGCATCCAGGTCAGCAAATGAACCCGGTCTTCCCGTCGATCCTCGCCACCAACTTTTTCAACCTCGAGGACAAGCTGCGCGCCTTCGCGGCGCATGGCATCGACTTCATCCACCTGGACGTCATGGACGGCCATTTCGTCGACCAGATCTCTTTCGGGCCCTCGCTGGCGCGGGCCATCAAGGAGAAATTCCCCTTCGGCCTCGACGCCCACCTGATGGTCAGCAACCCGGAAAAAGCGGTCCCGCATTTCATCCGCGCCGGGGCGGACTGGATCTCCTTCCATGCCGAGGCCGCCGCCGAGCCCGCCGGGCTGCTGCGCCAGATCCGCGATGCCGGTTGCCGCGCCGGCCTGGTCCTCAATCCCGACACCCCGCTGGAGCGGCTGCAGCCCTACCTGGGTGCGCTGGACTATATCCTGCTGATGAGCGTCTTCCCCGGCTACGGGGGGCAGTCGTTCATCCCCGGCACACTGGAGCGGGTGGCGCTGCTGAAAAAACAGCTCGGCGGCATGGACAGTGCCTGCCTGCTGCAGGTGGACGGGGGCATCCAGCCGCTGATCGCCGCCCAGCTGCGCGCGGCCGGCGCCGACCTGTTCGTGGTGGGCACGTCGCTGTTCAACGCCGACGACATCGGGGACAAGATCCACCAATTCTCAAATCAACTGCACTGGAGCCGATCATGAAAAAAACCGCTTTGCTTCTCGCGCTGGTGCTGCTGGTCGCCTGGACCGGCTGCCGTTCCAAGAAGACCGTCAGTCTCGACCCGAGCGAAAGGGGCTCGGACAAGAAGATGTACGATAACGCCATGAGATACATCTCCAAGGACCCGGAAAAGGCGCGCCTGCTCTTCAAGGAGGTCGGGCAGCTCTACCCCGACTCCATTTACGCCAACAAGGCCAAGCTGGGCATCGGCGACTCCTATTTCAAGGAGCGCGACTCGGCGTCGCTGGTCATGGCCGCCGCCGAGTACCAGGAGTACGTCAACCTCTACCCTTACTCCCCCGACGCCGTGTATGCCAAGTACCAGATCGGCATGTGCTATTACAAGCAGGTGCGCAAGCCGGAGCGCGACCAGACCAACACGTTCACGGCCATCAAGTCCTTCGAGGGCGTGATCCAGCAGTATCCCGGCACCCCGGAGGCCGAGGAGGCCCGGAAAAAGATCGCCGAATGCCGCCAGACCCTGGCCACGCACTTTTTCCGCATCGGCTACTACAATTACCTGATGAAATCCTTCGACGGGGCCATCGCCCGCTTCAAGCAGGTCATCGACGAGTATCCCGATTTCGCCGGCAACGACAAGCTCCTTTATTATGCCGGCCGGACCTATGCCGCCATGGGCAACAGCGAGTCGGCCCTCTCGTTCTTCCAGCGCCTGATCGGCAGCCATGGCAAGTCAAAGTTCGCCAGGAAGGCCCAGCGCCAGATCGTCAAGCTCAACCGCCGGGCGGCCAGGGAAAAGAAGCCCGCCCCGCCGTCGCCGGCCGAACCGCCCCGCGACGCCGGGGGCGATGCGGCTCCCGGTGCTGAAAAATAGCGGCAGCCGCCCCTCCCTGCTCCGACGGGGCTTCCCGGAAAAGCCCGGCGTCTATATTTTCAAGTCCGCCGCCGGCCGGGCGCTCTACATCGGCAAGGCGGCCAACCTCAAGAAGCGCATCGCCCAGTATTTCCAGAAAAGGGACGATCCATTCCTGCAGCGCCTGCTGGAGCAGGCCGCTTCCCTGGAGACCATTGTCACCGAAGCCGAGAGCGATGCCCTGCTGCTGGAGAGCAACCTGGTCCACAGCTACCTGCCGCCGTTCAACGTCCGGCTGAAGGACGACAAGAGCTTCCCTTTCATCGAGATCACGCTGGCCGACGATGTCCCCGGCATTTTTTATTCCCGGCGCGTCGCCGCCGGCAGCTTCGCGCTGGGCCCGCTGGTCGATGCCCGCAAGGCCAGGCGCCTGATCGATACCGTCACCCGGCTTTTCCGCCTGCGCACCTGCGGCGCCGGTATCTTCAAGAAGGGCATCCCCTGCCTTTTCCATCACATCGAGCGCTGCTCCGCCCCCTGCGCCGGCAAGCTCGGCCGCGAGCAGTACCGCCGGCAGGCAACCGACGCCGTCGACCTGCTCAAGGGACGCAAGGGCAAGGTCTCGGCCAGGCTGCGCCAGCGCATGCGCTCGCTGGCGGCGCAGCTGGATTTCGAGGGCGCGCAGCGGGTCAAGGAAGACTTGGAGGCGCTGGGGGGCTTTTCGCTGCGCACCTACATCACCACCCGCGGCAGCGGCGATCGCGACGTCATCGCCGCCAGCCTGCTGGGGCATGAGGCCTTCTTCGCGTACTTCTCCGTGAGCGGCGGCAAGGTGAGCAAGAGCGGCTATTTCCACCGGCCCACCCTGCACGATTCCGAGGAAGAGGCCCTGGCCGAGTTCCTTGGCGATTTTTACCGCCTCCGGCCCCTGCCCGGGGAGATCGTCGTTGCCCGGCTGCCGGCGCAATCCGCCGGGCTGGCCGCCCTGTTCTCCGAGCGGGCGGGGCGGCGCGTGCAGGTCCGCACCGCCTGCCGCGGCGAGCGCCGGCGCGTCCTCGAACTGGCGCAGAAGAACCTGGCCATCTTCGTGCAGAAGAGCGATTTTCGCCGGCTGGGCGAGGAGGTGATGCAGGCCCTGCGCCTGCGCAATTTCCCCGCCCGCATCGAGGGCTACGACATCTCGCACCTGGGGGAGCGCGACCGAGTGGGCGCCCGGGTGGTTTTCAGCGAGGGGCGGCCCGAGAAGCGGCTGTACCGCAGCTATATCATCCGCGCCGCCGCTCCCGGCGACACCGAAGCGCTGACGGAGGTCCTGCGGCGGCGCTTCGCCGGGGACCCTTCGTTCCCCGACCTGCTGCTTATCGACGGCGGCGTGCCGCAGCTGGGGGCGGCGCGCCAGGTCAAGGCCGACCTGGGGCTGTCCTGCGACCTGCTGGCGCTGGCCAAGGGCGAAGAGCGGTTATTCCTGGAGGACGGCACGTCCCTTGTGCCCCCAAGCGGCTCGCTGCTGAGGCACCTGCTGCAGAACGTCCGCGACGAGGTCCACCGCCGGGCGATAGGCCACCACCGTAAGCGTCGAGAAAGAATCTCTTAGTGACAGTGGCAGTGTCAGTGACAGCAAGAGATTGAAGTGATCGGTGTACGGAAGACGGTGTACGGTAGGAATTCAAGCACCAAAATCCAAGCACCAAATTCCAAATAAATTCAAGTTCCAATTTCCAAAACGAAGGCCCTTCCAGCGCCTTTTCTTCGTTTGGTCATTCGGTCATTGGATATTGGTGCTTATTTGTAATTTGGTGCTTGGGATTTGGAATTATAGTCTACCGCTCCTCGTCAAAAATCACGATAGCTCAAAAAATCGTCTGTTGCTTTTCTTTCGCGTCACGCGTTTCGCGTCTCGCGTCACGAAATGCCTTCTTCTCTATTCCTCCGCCGCGGCGAGTAAAGAATTGAACATGATCTTGTACGTCCCCTCGCCGTGGGTGCGGTGGATGACGTCGGGGCCGATGAGGATGATGCGGCCCTTGCCCCGGCGGTAGTCGACGAGCAAAGATCTGCGCGCCAGTTCCGCCTCGCCCTCCAGCCAGCCGGAGAGCAGCAGGTCATGGTCGGCGAAGACCAGGGGGGTGGAGCGGCTTTCGCCGGCGACGCGCGGCAGGCGCGTCTCGAAGGTCGGCGTGGAGCGGAAGAAGACGGCGGCGCTCCTGTCCATGCCCAGGGTCAGGGGCGACTCCTTCACTTCCGCTCGCAGGTAGGAGCCCGGGCAGACCACTTTTTCATTATCCTCGATGACGTTGGTCACGGGCAGCTTGAACTTGGCGATGGCGTAGTTGCACGATTCTTCCATGAACACCAGCGTCTTGCCCTTCTTGACCATATCCTGCAGCAGCTTCTGGCCCTGCTCGCCGATGCCCCCCGAGTATTCCGGCGGGGCCGGCGTGGACCACTTCTCCCATTTTTTCGGCGGCTTGCCGCTCTCGATCTCGGTTTCCGAGGCGCCGGCGAAGACCATGACGTCGAACTTCTTTTCCCAGTCCTTGCGGGCGGCGTCCTTGGGGCGGACCGTTTCATAGGGGATGCGATATTCGTCGAAGACGTAGCGCAGCCAGCCCTCGGTCATGTTGTGCCCCCAGTTCTGGTACAGCCCGGCCTTGAACGGGCGCAGGCGGCGGAACCTGGCCAGCGGCAGTTCCTTCCTGGAGACCGGGGCCAGCGGGGCCTCGGCGTGGATACCCTTGAGCAGCGCCAGCGCCTCGCTCTTCCTGAAGGCGAAGGAGCCGGCGGCGAAATCGGGGCAGTCGGCGTTGCGGTAGACCGCCAGCCCCTTGGCGAGCAGCTCGAAGGCGGCGCGGTAGGATGAATTATGGCGGCTATCGAGGACGATGTACTCGTCGAGTTCCTCAGGAAAGGGGCGCTGGGCGAGCTGTTCCCCGCTCACCGGCTCCATCAGGGCCTTCAGCGGCTCGTTGACCGCGGCCGTGCGCACGCCCATGCCCAGGGGCAGCGTCCAGGCGGCCATGTCGTAGGGCAGCTCGGGCTCGGCCTTGCGGCTCTTGCGGATGTCGGGGTAGCGCTGGCGGTCGAAAATGTTCCTGACGAAAGCGCGGTAGGGCTGGGCCAGGGGGACGACGTACGAGCGCTTGTCGAACAGGCTGTCGCCGACGCGCACCGGGTGGGTGAGCTGGAAGACGCGGATGTTGGACTTGAGCAGCGCCTGGATGAAGCGCTCGGCGACGACCGGGTCGTGCTGCTGGCGCGGGACAATGAAGGCGGTTGGCGCTTCGCTTTCGCCGCGGGCGATGTTCTCGCGGGCCACCTGGTACGTGTTCAACAGCAGCTCCTCCCTCTGGCGCGCCGCCGTGGCCAGCACCGAGAGCGAGGCCTGAAGGCCGTAATGGACCAGGTCGGAAAGGCGCCACCAGCCTCCCTTCCAGGGGTTGGGGCTGAACACCCGCTCTTCGTTGCGGAAGCTTTCGGCGCTCCGCACCTCCTCGGGCTCGATAAAGATCGGCGCCGCCAGGCGCACCGACGCTCCCTCGAAGAGGATGCCCGGGATGTTGTGGAACCAGGCCGTGTCGTCGAGAGAGCCGATCCACCAGCCGCTGAAGTCGCCGCGCGACGCCACGCCCTTCAGTCCGAGCCGTTCCAGGTCGTAGGCGATGCGCGAGCCGATGAGGTTGATGCTGCGCCAGACCAGGGGGTGCAGGCCGGGTGTGGGCGGGTCCTGGTAGGGCGGGATGAACAGCCGGTCGCCGCTGCTGCCCATCTGGTGCTCGTCGACCAGCACCTGCGGGTACAGGTCGTGATAGAGCGCCTTGAGGATGAGCCCTGTCTCCTTCAGACTGGCCTTGAACCAGTCGCGGTTGTTGTCATGGCCGGCGTACCAATGATAGAGGTAGGGCGCGCCCGTGCCCTCGTATTCCGTGCCCCGCGTCTTGTTGAACCAGTCCACTTCCATGATCTGGCCGTCGGGATTGACCGAGGGGAACAGCGCCAGGACGACGTTGCCCAGGATCTCCTGGACGTCGGCGCCGCCGGCGGCCAGGCGGTAGCCCAGCTCCATGGCCATCTGCGAGGAGGCGATCTCGGTGGAGTGCAGGTTGCAGGTGATGACGACGATGGCCTTGCCGGCTGCGGCCAGGCGCCCGGCCTCGGCGGCATCGACCTCGCCCTGGGACAGGGCGCGGGTGACGGCCTTCAATTTATCGATGTCCTTCAGGTTGGCTTCCTCGGAGATCAGCGCCATGAACAGGTCGTTGCCCAGGGTGGTCTTGCCCAGGTTCACGGTGCGCACGCGCGGCGAATTCTTGGCCAGCAGCTCGAAATAGGCTTTGATCCGGTCGTAGCGGGCCAGATTGCCGTCGCCGCCCAGCTGGAAGCCCAGGAACTGGTCGGGGGTCTGCAGGGACTGGGCCGGAGCAACCAGCGCGGACAGGAGCAGGATGACAAGCAGCGTTTTTTTCATGACGCCTCCTTAGGGTCGATTATAATCCCTTTAAAGGTAAAAGGTAAAAGGAAAAGGAGAAAAAGATTTTCGGTGAACGGTATACGGTGGACGGTAGACGGCAAGAAAAAGGCAAAAGGCAAAAGTAAAAAGGCAAAAGTCAGGAAAAAGCACTGGGTTATGGGTAATGGGTTATTGGTGAAGAGTTCGTTACGTTGCGGTTACTAACACTATCACTAACACTAACACTGGGATATCGTTTAAGTTCTTGCTGACACTGACACTGTCACTGACATTTCTTGTCTCTGGCGTTGACAAAAAACGGGGCTCTGACTATAATGCATTCCTGCTAGCGGGCCGGAGTGGCGGAATTGGCAGACGCATCAGACTCAAAATCTGACGAGGATTTCCCTCGTAAGGGTTCGATTCCCTTCTCCGGCATTTCTCGCTGGTCTGTCCAGCGGTCCAATGATCCATCGGGGCAATGACCGTGATGGCTACCAAAAATGACGATCAATGGATTTGCTTTCGCGTCACGCGTCACGCGTCACGAAGGTCCATTCTTTCCCAATTGCATAACGCATAACGCCAAGTGCCTGCGCCCTAATCCAGATTGCGCTGCTCGACGATGCCCCGTTCATTGAAAAAAACGGAGAGGATGGTATAGGGGACGTTCTTGTCGCCCACCATGGCGCTGACCGTGCTCTGGGCGATATGCAGGGGCTCGATGTTGGGCGTGAGCCAGTCGTTGATCTTCTTTTCCAGGTCGGCCCCCTGGCCGGTGAACATCTTGTATTTCATTGAATACCCCCTTGCCTTCGCCGCGGATTATAGCACAGCCGCAGCGATCAGGAAATGATCTTCAGCGCCCGCGGCACCGAGACGAACTCCAGGCTGCGGAAGGAGCGCGGCCGGTCGCCCTGGGCCAGGACCTCGCCGTCGATCTGCACCGTGAACGGCTTGTCGGCGCGGACATGGAAGCCGGGCGACTGCAGGACGATGGCTTCCTTTTTCTCGGCGTAGGCGGCGGGCGGCGTCAGCAGGGCGAGGTAGGCCAGGCGCGAGAACGAGCACTTGCGGATCAGCAGGGCGTCGAGCAGGCCGTCGTCGGTGCGCGCCAGGGGCAGGGCCTTCCTGCCGGCGGCATAATAGCGGATGTTGTCGAAGACGGCCAGCATGAATTCTCCGCTCACGCGGCCGTTCGCGTGCTCCACCTCCAGGTGGATCGGCATCTCGGCGGAGCGGCAGGCCTGCCAGCCGCCGCGGATGCCGGAGATGGTCTGGTACTTGCCCAGGCGCGGGCTGCGCCGCACCACCTGGCCGACGTACTGGTTGATCAGCACGGCCAAACCGATGGACGCCTGCCCCGGGTAGTAGCGCAGGACCTTCCTGCCCTCGCGCGCCGCGCCCAGGTCGATGAGCCGGGTACGGTGGCGGCGGATGGCCTGGCAGGCCTTCTTCATGGTGTGGATGCCGAACTCCCGCACCACGTCGTTGCACGAGCCCAGGCCGATCATGCCCAGGGCGTTGTCCGCCCCCAGGCGCATCATCTCGTTGATCACGATCAGCAGCGTGGTGTCGCCGCCGGCGGCGACCAGGGTGGGGTAGTCCGCCGCGGTCACGGCCACCAGGTCGCGCAGGTCGTCCTCGTGGCGAGACTCGAACCAGTCGTGGGCGACGCCCTGCTCCTTCAGGCAGCGCTGCAGGGCGCGGCGGTTCTGTGCCGCCCGGCCCTTGCCGGCGCTGGGATTGAACAGGACCGCCGTTTTGTTCATCGCTCCAGGCCCAGCTCGCGCAGCACGGCGGCGGCCTGGTCGACCTGATCGGCGACGAAGCGCACATAACGCATGTCGACGTGGATGGAGCGGTTGACGGCGGGATGATAGAGGAAGTCGCTGCCCAGCGACTCGTAGTTGCCGTCAAAGAGCACGCCCACGAGCTCGCCGTCGGCGTTGAGCACCGGGCTGCCCGAGTTGCCCCCCGTCGAGTCGTTGCTGGTAAGGAAGTTGACGGGGACGTCGCCCAGCCCCGGGTCGGCGTGAAGGCGGCGGCCGTCGCCGCCGGCGGCGGCGATGTACGCGGGATTGAGGTTGAAGGGGGCTTCGCCGCTGTGCTTGGCCAGCACGCCGGCCAGGGTGGTGAAGGGGGCGTAGCGCACGGCGTCGCGCGGGGCGTAGCCCTCGACGCGGCCGTAGCTGAAGCGCAGCGTACGGTTGGCGTCCGGGTACGGCAGCGCCTGCGGCCGCGCCTGCCTCATGGCTTCGACGTAGAGCGGCTTCAGCGCCAGCCAGCCCCCGGCGATGGCGCTGCGGCGGCGGTCGAGGGCGGCGAAGTCGGGCTGGATCCTGGCGGCCAGGGCCAGGAAGGGATCGCCGCTTGCGGCCATGGCCTTGGCGTCGGCTGCGAACATCTCCTCCTTGAACTTGAGCACGCCCAAGCGCGTGCCCTGGTAGAGGGCGGCGATGAAGGCGGCGATCTTTTCGCCGCGGTCGCGGCCCGGCGCGCGCTCGACCTCATTCCGTAGCCTGGCGAAGATCCCCGGGTTGTCGGCCGCCAGCAGCTGCTCGAGGAAGAAGGCGAAGACGGCCTTGTCAGAAGCCAGGTCGAGGTTCCTCTGGCTGATGGGCAGCCGCGCCATGCGGTTGGCCATATCGCGGTCCAGGAAGCCCGGCTCGCGCTCCAGGTCCTTCTTGGTTTTCTCCTGTCCCCACTTGTTCAGGGTCAGGGCCCAGTCGAGCAGCCGGCAGCCGCGGGTCAGCCAGCCGCTGATCGTTCCCAGGCCAGCGACCTCGCGCTCTTCGGCGGCCAGGCGCCCGATATCCGCCAGCAGGCGGCCGTACTTTTTCTTCCTCCCGGGGGCGGCGTCGATCCAGGCGGCGAGCTCGCTCTCGATCCGCAGCCGCTGCTCGAGCACGGCTTCGCGCTCCAGGCCGGCCAGCAGGCCGCGGTTGTTCTTGATGGAGTTGTACAGCCCCTTGAGCACGCCGGCGTTCTTGATCCTCACCCCGTCGTCGGCTTGCGACGCCTTTTCCAGCAGCCCGATGTAGCGCTCCAGCAGGGCGATGCGCTGCGGGTAGACGGCCTGGACCTCGTTGGCCACTTCGGCGGCGGTGTGCCAGCGCTTGGTGGTGCCGGGATAGCCCAGGATCAGGGTGAAATCGCCCTCGCGCAGCGGCGTCCTGGCGATGGGGAAAAAATGCAGCGGCCGGAAGGGGACGTTGTCCCGGGAGTAATCCGCGGGGCGGCCGTCCTTGCCGACGTAGGCGCGCAGGAAGGAGAAATCGCCGGTGTGGCGCGGCCACATCCAGTTGTCGACCTCGCCGCCGTACTCGCCCACGGAGCGCGCCGGCACGTAGACCACGCGCATGTCGCGGACCTTGAAATACGTCGCCAGGTAAAACTCCAGGCCGCCGTAGAAGGCCGCCACGGCGCATTCGTTGCCCGGGGTCCTTTCACCTGCGGCGACCAGCTGCTTGGAGATCTTTTCCACCAGGAACCGGCGCTTTTCTGCGGCCAGCCCCGGGCGCAGGGCGCTGCGGAAGCGCTGGGTGACGTTCTCGAAGCCGGTCATGACCCGCACGCTGTAGCCGGGGGCGGGAACCTCCTGCTCGCGGCCGGCGGCCAGGAAGCCGTCGCGGATGTAATTGCGCTCGGGCGAGGAGAGGCTCTGCACGGCGCCGAAGGCCACATGGTGGTTGGTGATGATCAGGCCGTCGGCCGAGACGAACGAGCCGGTGGCGCCCAGGTTGACCACGGCCATGGCCAGGCATTTTTGTCCCGGCCGCCACAGGTCGGCGGGGTCGAAGCGGCAGCCCAGGGCTTTCATGTCGGCGGCGATGGCCGGCGTCATGCCGTTCATGGGGAACATGCCCTCGGCGGCGGGCAGGGCCAGGGCGGCGAGCAGGACAGGCAAGCAGAATATTTTGGTGCGCATGGCGGCTCCTTGAGTGATGTCCGGAAGACATTGAATTATAACCTGTCCGGGCGATGATTACAATGCGCCCAAGGGGGGGCGGGCCGCGGAATTGCATTCTTTTCCCCCCTGTGCTAAGGAAAGAGCGCGGCTGCTGGCCCCTCTTGGGAAGAACGCGATCGGCCGCCCTCCTGGAGCGAACAATGAACAAGTTGAAAGTCGGTATCATGGCCCTGATGATCTTTCCGGCCGCGGTCCTTGCGGCCGATGACGCGGTCATCGCGGAGATCAGGCGCTCCTACGCGGAGACGGCGGCGGCCATCGCCCTGGCGCGCAAGGGCGAAGGGGGAGGCCTGTACTGCAACGAAGTGCTCAGCAACAGCCATGGCGGCTCCTGGCGGGCGGTCGGCAGTTATTCCCGCAAGGCCGGGTTGTGGTTCAGCGAGCAACCCGAATTCGCGGCCGCGGCCGGCCGCGAGGCGAAATCGACGCTGGTCAAGGTGGAGGTGCGGGAAACGGCGGCGGCCGTCACCCGGTACCGCGAGTTCTTTTTCATGAACGGGGGCCTGGCGTTCTATTTCCGCGCCGCGGGGCCGGGCGACGGCGCCAGTGGCGAGGAGAGGATCTATTTCAGGGACGGCAAGCCCCTGCTGCGCCTGCTTGGCAAGGAAGCGTCCCCGGAAGCGCAGGATGCGGTGGCGATCCTGCGCGAAGCCGCCTATTGGCAGCGGTTGTTCCTGCTGAGTTTTGACGATGCCTTGCCGGCGCCGGCTGCGGCCCACTCCGTCGATTCCTGGCTGGCCGCCTGCCAGGAAAAGGACCCCTCTGCCCAGGGCATGAACCAGTGCCTCGGGCAGGCCTATGAGAAGTGGGACGCGGAGCTGAACCGGGCGTACCGCGAGCTGGGCGGCAGGCTGGACGAAGGCCTGCGGCCCGCCTTGCGCGAGGCGCAGCGCGCCTGGGTCGCCTTCCGCGACGGGGAACTGGCCTGGCTGGCGAAGTTCTATGGCGGGCTCGACGGCAGCATGTACCGCAACATGCTCGCCGCCGACCGGGTCGAGCTGGTGCGCAGGCGTGTACTGGAACTGATCTCCTTCCTCGACGTACTGGAGCAGGAATAGCCCGGGCGGCGGCAGCCGCCGGCGCTTTCAGTCGGCTTTTTCCCGGGTCAGGGCGAGCAGGCGCTTTCTTTTTCCCTCCGGAAAACGCTCGATGGCATAGCGCAGGGTGGTGCGCGGAATGGTGGGGCCATGCTGCAAAAGGAATTTTTCCAGGCGCTCCATGTCGCGCTTCCCGGCCTCGCGCAGCAGCCAGCCGGCGGCTTTTTGCACCAGGTCGTCCTTGGAGTCGAAATGCCTCGCGGCCATGGCGTAGGCCGGTCCCAGGCATTCCTGGAGCTTGACCAGCTTGAGGAACGCGACGATGGAGGCCCGCCGCACCCAGCGGTTGCGGTCCCGGGCCCATCCTTCGATCGCGGTCAGCAGCTCCGGGAACCGCGTCAGGAGCGTCGCCAGCGCCTGCGGGCAGAAAACGTCCACTGAGGCCCAGTTGTCCAGGCGGTCCCTGGCCAGCCAGCCGCGTATCGTGGCGAAGAGCCTCCGGGGAAAATCCTTGTGGAAGCGCAGCAGGACCAGGGTGCCCACGCTCTTGGCCTCGAGCTCGGGGCGCTGCAGCAGCCGGTCGCAAAGGGAGATGGCGTCCGCGACCGTCCAGCTTCCGCGCACCGTCCCATAAAGTTCCCGGGCCAGCTCCCGCACCTGCGGCGAGCCGACGCCGAAGGAGCGTACTGTTTCCTTGAAATATCTCTGTACCTGGCGGGCTCTTTCGCTGTCGGCCATGGCGGCGAGCCGCTGCAGTGCCAACGCGGCGACATGGGCCGGGGAGAGCGGGCTTCGTTTCATGACTCCTCCTCAGCGGGGATTGTACTTGCAGCGGGATTTTTTGGCAAACCCCGCCTTAACTTGCAAAAAGGATCTGTTTATGTTACTTAATAAGCGAAACGGGAGGTTCGCAATGAAAAAAATTCTGTTACTGCTTTCTGTCATAGTGATTTTCTCGGCCTGCATCTGCAAGCCGGTTCTGGGCGGGCTGCCCGAAGGCCGCCAGGCCAAGGTCGACATACAGAACAAGGATTTCAAGGGCGAGCTGCTGTCGGTGACGTCCGACCTGATCATCATCCGCTTCTACGACGAAAAAAAGAAACAGGACGTCATCATGGGCTTCCCCGTGCCGGAAACGGACGTGTGCAAGGTGCAGAAAGGCTGCGGCCCGATCGGCAATCTTTTCGCCAAGAACCGCAAATTCACGTTCAGGAAGAACACCCAGGCCAAGATCCAGGAGAACGTCGCCGATCTCTCCCATGATGCCCTGTACGGCTCCAAGATCCCCGATTCCATCAAGGACCAGATCACGCTGTTCGGCCAGGACAAATAGCGCTCCGCTGAACGCTCGCGTCGCGATCCGCCAGTGAGGGGTTACCTTTATCTCGGGTTGAATTTTTCCCTGGTCCTGTTCTCCCTCTGGCTCCATGACAAGGCGCGCGTCGGCATGGCTGGCCTGTGCGGCGATCGCGAGGCCGCTGCCCGGCAGCGTTCCGCCGACAACCCTTTCGCCCGCGTCGACTGGATCGGCAGCGTGCTGCTGCCCGCTTTTCTGCTCTGGCGCCACCTCCCGGTGCTGGGCTGGGTCAAGCCCCTGGAACTGGACGTCGAGAAGCTGCGCCGCCCCTGCCGTGACGGCCTGCTGATCGCTGCCGCCGGCCCCCTTGCCAACCTCCTGCTGGCCCTGGCGGGCATCCTGCTCCTCCGGGGCTTGAACGCCGCCGGCTGGATGACGTCGCCCTTCCTGCTCCAGGTGCTGCCGGGCTTCTGCCTGGCCAACGCCTGCCTGGGGATTTTCAACCTGCTGCCCATCCCGCCGCTGGCCGGGGCCGCGGCGGCCGAGCTTTTCCTGGATGGCGATGCCCTCTCGGCATTCGAGGATATCAAGCCCTACGGGTTCATCCTGATCCTGGCCGGGGTTTATTTCAATTTCTTCGATTTCATCACCCAGCCGGTCGCCCGGCTGGTCAATTCATTGCTGGGTTTTTAATAATTGGTGTACGGTTGACGGTATACGGTAAACGGTAAGAGACAAGCAGGACCTTGAATACTGAACCTGCTGTAGATTTATGCTTATTTCAGGCAGTCGATCGGATTCTTTTCTTCACTAACACTAACACTATCACTTACACTCGTCTTACTCAGTTATGGACGTTCTGGCTCCTCAGCAACTCCTGGTAATACGGGCAGGCTTCTTTGAGCAGATCGTGGCTGCCCACGCCGACCAATCCTTTGTCGTTGAAGCAGAGGATGCGGTCACTCTGGCGGATGGTGCTCAGGCGATGGGCGATGACAAAAAGCGTTTTGCCGCGCAGCCGCTTGGGCAACTGGGAGAAGATCGAAGCTTCGGTTTGCGAATCGAGCGCCGAGGTCGGCTCGTCCAGGATCACGATGTCGGGGTCCTTGACAAGGGCGCGGGCGATGGCCAGGCGCTGCTTCTGTCCCTCGGAGAAATTGACGCCGCGTTCGCCCACCTGGGTTTGATAACCGTTGGGCAGGGAAGAGATAAAGGCGTGGATGCCGGCGGCGCGGGCCGCTTTTTCCACTTCGTCATCAGTAGCCTCGGGATCGCCGTAGCGCAGGTTGTCGGCGATGGTGCCGCTGAGCAGCGTCGGCGACTGCGGCACGTAGCCGATGTGCCGGCGCAGCGAGTGCAGCTCGTACTCGCTGACCAGGGTGGTCTTGCCCACGCCGCTGGGGCCGACAATGGCCATGTGCTCGCCGGCGCCGACAACGAAGGAGATGTCTTCCAGGACAGTCTCGCGGCGATTGTAGGAGAACGAGACGTTCCTGAATTCCACATCGCCGCGCAGGTGATCCGCTTTCAGGCCCACGCCGGCGTGCTCCTCCGGCACGACATCGAACAGAGCCGAAACCCGCTCCAGAGAAGCCACGGCGTGCTGCCACTGGAAGTTGGCCGTGGCCAGGAACTGGGCCGGGCCGTAAACAAAACCGACATAGGATTGGAAGGCCAGCAGCGAGCCCACACTCCATTCGCCGCGGATGATCAGCCAGGCGCCGCCGGCCAGGACGATCAGGTGGGCCAGGTCGGGGGCGGCGTTGATGGCCAGGCTGGCCAAAGAGCCCAGGGTGGTCTGCTCCATGTTCACCTGCAGAGAGGCGCGCAGCTTTCCCGCCAGGGTGTTCAGCGTGCGCTTCTCGGTGGCATAGGCCTTGATCAGCGAGGTCTGCGCCAGCGATTCCTGCACCGACTGGTAGACCTCGGCCTGGCGCTCCATGCCGTGGTGGCTGAGCACGCGCAGTTTGTTGCCGAAAAAGCGCACCGCCAGGAACATCACTGGCAATACCACAAGAACTGCCAGGGCCAGGCGCCAGTTGAGATAAAGCAAAAAAACAATGCCGCCGGCAAAGCGCAGAACCGAAGTGATCATATGAACGATCGAAGAGGAGAAGAACCAGCGCAGGCCCCCCACGTCGCCGAGCAGGCGCGACATCAGGTAGCCGGTCTCCTTGTCGTCGAAAAAGGCCTTGGGCAAGTGCAGGGTGCGGTCGAGCAGGGTCTGCTGGATGTCCAGCATCACCTCCTGCTCGAAGCGGGTGAAATAGAACTGCTGCAGGAGGCCGAACACGACTCCGGCGATCTTGATGCCGGCCAGAAGCAGGATCGCCCCCAGCAGCAGCGAGAGCTGCCTGCCCAGAATGACCTTGTCGATCAGGTAGCGGGTGATCAGCGGCCCGGGAAAGGCCAGCAGCGAGGTCAGCAGGATGAGCGTTGCCCCCAGGGCGCCTTTCTTCCAGTGGCGCTTGATGAACGGGGCGAGGTTCTTCAGGTTGGCGCGCAAGCGGTCTTTTTTCGGCACCGCGGAAAGCTTGTCGGCAGGCTGCTGCCGGGCCAGGGAGTCCTTCAAGTATGAGAACCAGGATTTCATCAAATGCAATTATAAACCAATTTCTCAACTGAAGGAAATTAACTTCTTGGAGGAGTTATTTCAAAACTTGGAGTAAGAATTTTATGGTATGATGTAAAAATGGAAAACATGTCAGATTTAATCATTAACCCCAATTTACAAATAGAGGTTTTTGTTGATGGTTCCTTGGTGTTGAATATTAAAACAAGAGAATTATTCGAGATTTCTGCCGATGAAAGCTGGTTGTTAATGCAAATAAAAAGCAGCAAGTCAGAAAAAGACATTAAAACCAGTTTAATTGATAGAATGCATGTTTCGCAAAGCAGGGTTGATAAGCATATCAACCGGATGTATAATGATCTTTTAAAAAAGAAATTAATTTTTGATCGAGGGGAGTTTATGAAAGGCAAATATATCCAAAATCCGGCTGTTAATTTGAGGGAAGAAGATGAAGACGGCGCGCTCCTTTTTAATCCAGACAGCAACCGCATTCAATTACTGAACAACACGGGTTTTTTCATTTGGCAACTGTGTTCTGAGGGGAAAACTTCGCTTGAGATTTCCGAAGCCGTCAAGCGGGAGTTCAGTGATGTGCCCGAAGAGCAGGTGAACGAGGACATTAAGCAATTCCTGGATGAAATGACCGAGATCGGGTTCATCGAAATTATAAGAACTAAGAAATCCAAGGGAGTTTGAGCGATGGTCCTGAAGCCGCTCAAATCGCCAGAATCAATCACCGTCGCCATTACTGGCCGCTGTAATCTGTCCTGCAAATATTGCTTCTATGCGGATGAGATGGTGGCTCTACAAGATTTGCCTACCAAAAGCTGGCTTGATTTTTTTTCTGAAGCCAAAGAAGCCGGGGTGATGAAGATAACCCTGAGCGGGGGCGAAGTTTTTGTCCGAAAAGATATTTTTGAGTTGATCCATGGAATTGTAGAAAACAAAATGCGGTTCAATATTTTAACCAATGGCACGCTCATCACCGAAAGGGCGG
>JALOLA010000002.1 GCA_025456205.1 Acidobacteriota bacterium
CTATGCCGTCGAACAATTCGCCCGGGCCGCCCACGCCGGCGGCTGGAAGGTGATGTGGATGCCCGATGAGGAGATGATCCGGCGCAGCGCCGGCGAGCTGCTGCGCATGGCGCACTTCGTCGACGGCATCCAAGTGGCGCTGCCCGCCTTTGCCGGCAGCCGCGATGCGCTGGCCTTCGCCCGCGAGACGCGGCGGCGCATCGACCTGGTGCGCGGGGTCAATCCGGACTGTGAGGTGGCGCTGGAGGTCGGCCCCGAGATCCTGGCCAGCGAGCCCGCGGCCAGGGCGCTGATCGACCTGGCGTCCCACGCGGACATCATCTCGGTCTGGGCGGTCACCGACGGCATGGCGGCGCTCAGGCTGATCCAGAGGCTGCGTTAGCTTCAGTCAAAAGAAAGTTCGAGGTTCGAGGTTCGATGTTGAAGAAAAAGAAAAAAACGCACTTGAATTGATATATAATCGGGGATCTGGAGGAGTGAGACATGAGTAAGAAAAGCTTGTTCTGCTGGCGGGCGATCCTCGTCGTCCTGTCGCTGCTGTTCTCCGCGCCGCTCCTTTCCCAGACGATCGACCAGCGGCTGAAGGAACTCGAAAAAAAGACAGCGCAGCTGGAACTGCGCATCCAGCAGCTGGAGGGGATCATCGTCGAGCTGCAGAAGACACAGGTGAAGCCGGTCAGCAGCCTGCCTGACCGCTGGAAAGAGAAAGCCAGCTGGCGGCTGCTGAAGAAGGGGATGAGCAAGACCGAGGTCGAGCGCGTCCTCGGCACGCCGCCCAAGGTGGTGCCCAACACCCACTACGGCGACATCTGGTATTATCCCGACTCGCGCGGCGGCAACGCCAGCTTTGACATCGAAGGACGGTTGACCTCGTGGGACGAGGTCTAGAGGCACAGACGGTAGGTCTCAGACGTTAGACGTTAGACGTTAGACGTCAGCAAGAAATACGGCATTTATATGTAATGGCAATCGCGATGAACTCGTAGGCCTCACGCATCACGGAGTTCTGGAAGTTCCTTCACGTATCGGGATCTTGGTTTTCTTCTTTCGCGTCACTCGTCACTTGTCACTTTCTTCTTCCGCTGAGTGCTGCTTTCTTCACTTTTGCCTTTTTTCTTTTGCCTTGAATTTATCTTACCGTTAATTGTCCACCGTCTACGGCATGCCGGTTTCTATTCCATTTTCGGCGGGTTCAAGCTAAACCCCATCGGCATGAGCATCTCCAGGAGATTGAAGACGACGACCTCCTTGACGAACTTGCCATCCCTGAGATAGTCGATGGACAGGCCGGTGATGCTGACCTTTTTTCCGGATGGCGGCATCGTGCCGCCGGGCATGACCATGGGGCCGGTGTTGGTGCCGCTCAGCGTCCAGACGGTGGCGATCTTGTCGCCCTGGGCGATAACCTCGGGAAAAGTCATGGCCATGTCGGGCAGCATCGCGCGCGTATTCTCGATCCACTTCCTGACCCCTTCATGGCCGACGTAGGGCTCAGGCATCGAGCTGGTCATGACCACGGCGTCGGCGCAATACAGCTCCGGGATCAGGGCCAGGTTGCCCTTGTTCCACAGCTCCAGCACCTTTTCCAGGAGGACCTGGGCCTTCTTCTCGCATGCTCCCGGGGCGGCTTTTTCCTGCGCGCTCAAGGCCAGGCAGAAAAGCAGCATCAGGCAGATGAATACCAGTGTTTTTTTCATTGTTTCTCTCCCTCCCCTCATCATAAGATGAACATATTACAGCCCATCGCAAAGTGATTGTCAAGTCGAGAAGTGGGGCGGTTTATCTGGAAATTCATTCACGCATAACGATCTTGGTTTTCTTCTTTCACGTCACGCGTCACATATTTCATGTCACGTATTTCTACTCTTTTAGTCTTGTTGCCCAGTCTCCCGCAGCCACTACAACTATCGCTACCACTTGTAATCCATACGAGTTTCTTGCTGACGTCTAACGTCTAACGTCTAACGTCTAACATCTATCGTCTGATTTCTGCCTTCCACTCTGCACGTGTCCTAGTGCACTCTCCACAGGTAACTGACCTTGAAGAACAGGCTGTTCTTCATGTTCAGCAGCCTGTCGTTGCCGGGCTGCCAGGTCTCCTTGCGCCATGCGCCTTCCTCGTAGAGCGACCCGTAGCCCAGGTGGACGACCGTCCCGGGGATCAGCGTGAACGATGCCAGCAGGTCGGTCGCCAGGTTGCGCTCGTAGTCGTTGTAGCGCAGCGCCCCGCGCACCAGAAAAAAGCGGTTGAACTGGTAGGCGGCCGTCAGGTTGGCGATGTTCAGGGCGTAGACGCGCCCGCCGCCGTCCGCCGGCCGGCGCTCCAGCGCGTCGTACAGCAGCTCCAGGCCCAGGTTGCTGCGCACGCCGGGCTGCACGGTCGCGGCGAAGCTCAGTGTCCGCCCGCGCCCGGCAAATGGGGCCAGGGGGTCGTAGTAGATGCGGTCGCCGAAATTGGCGCTGGCCCCGAGGGAGAGCCAGCTCCAGGGCCGAAGGGAGGCCTGCATACAGGCGGCATTGCGGCGGAAACTGACGCCGTTCCAGGCTTCCCGGCCCTGGCGGTACTCCAGCTTCAGCGTGCCGCTCCAGCGGGTGTAGACATTCACCCCGGTCTTCAGGAGGCGGTCGTCCATCCGCGTGCCCAGGTCGTGGATCAGTGAGCCGCGCAGGTAGGGTTGCACCCGCTTCACCCAGCCGGCGAATTGGCCGGCGCGGGGCGTCAGGTTCGGCCCCAGGAAAAACTGCAGCTGCTCGAAGTCGCGGCGCATAAGGAACGAAGAGGCCATGGCGAAGTCGCCGCTGTAGCGCTCGTAGGCCAGCGAGGCGTCAAGCGTCGGCACGCCGTAGAGCAGCATGGCGTTCAGGCCGAAGCCGCTGTCGGCTTTTTCGCTGCCGGCGAGCTGCGTGCTGCTGAAGAGCCCCGAGGCGGTCAGCCGCAGCTTGCCGAAAAAGCGGTACTGCAGGTCGGCGCCGAGCACGCTGTTTTTGTCCTCGCCGGCGTAGCGCCCGCTGTAGAGCATGCCGATGGAATTGTCGCTGCCCAGCGAGCGCTTGACGCGGGCGACGCCCCACAAGGCATGGCCGCTGCCGCCGGCGGGTTCCGGCAGGCGCTCGTCGGCCGCCAGGACGGCGAACAGGTTTTTCCCCGCCGTGCCGCTCACCTTGGCGGCCCATTCCGGGTCGGCGATGCTGCGGCTGTAGACCGCCGCCGACATCATGCCGCCGGCGACCAGGCCGAAGTCGATGGCGTTCGTCCCCTCCATGAAGAATGGGCGCTTCTCCACGTAAAAAATGGGGTAGCGCTGGTTGACCTCCACCTGGAAGGCATCGCTCTCCACCTGGCTGAAATCGGGACGGATGGTGGCCTCGGCGGTGAGGGAGGAGGTGATGCCGTACTTCAGCGAGACCCCCAGCAGGGGATCGGTCTCGCCTCTGCCCCATGCGCCGTCACTCGCCCGCGCGCGGTCGCGGTTCACGGTGAAGTTGGGCAGCACCTCCAGCATCAGCCCCTTGCGCAGGTCGCGGTATTCGATGCCGGTCATGGCGTTGAACTGGGACTCGCCCGCCTTCAGCTCGGGCCAGGCGCTCATCGCTCCCAGCCGGGCGGCGTGGCGCATGAAGACGACGCCCATGCGTACCTGCTCGCCGCTCTTGTAGCGCAAGCTCTCCAGGGGGATGGCCATCTCGACGGTGTAGCCGTCGGCGGCGATGCGGCCGGCGCTCTCCCAGACGTAGTCCGGGGAGGGATCGAAATTCACGCCGTCCACGGCCGAGGTCAGCCCGTCGGTCTGGCAGCCGTTGGGGTTGACATAGAACTCGACGCTCGACTGGCGGTTGTCCAGGGGGTCGAGGATCACGCCGATCCAGTCGTCCTTGCTGCAATTGTCGCGCTTGGCGATCGAGGTCTTGATCTCGCCGGGGCGGTTGTCGTGGCACTTGAAGGCGAAGTAGAGGGTTTTGCCGGAATAGGCAACCCAGATGTCGGTGGCCAGGCCCAGTGGACGGCCGACCAAGGGGTGAAAGGTGATGAACTCGCGGGAGATGGGCGCCTGCCGCCAAACCGCCTCGTCCAGGGCCCCGTCGATCATGATCGGTTCGCCGGCTTTGATGGCGATGATCGGGCCGTCTTCAGCGGCGAACGCCGCCGGAGCGCAACATCCGATCAGCAGCAACAACAGCAGCAAGTCCTTCTTGCGGCATCTTGGCATTATCCCATTCCTCAGTAGATATCTTTCAGGCGATCAGGCGAAGTATAAATTAAAAATCACTAACTTGAAAGCGCTAGTGTGTCTTGTAAACAGTCAGTGACAGTGACAGCGTCAGTGGCAGTGACAGCAGGAAGCTCGAGTGATTTACAAGTGGTAGTGATAGTGCTAGTGGTTGCAGGATATAGGGCAATAAGACTGAAATTCCAAAATCCAAGCACCCGCGACTAAAATCTGAAAGAATAGAAATACGTGACGCGTAACACGTGACGCGTAACACGTGACGCGTAACACGTGACGCGTAACACGTGACGCGTAACACGTGACGCGTAACACGTGACGCGTGACACGTGACGCGTGACGCGAAAGAAAAAAACCAAGATCGTGATGCGTGAATGAACTTCCAGAACTCCGTGATGCGTGATGCCCGCGAGTTCATTGCGATCGCCCTTGCCTGCAAATGCTATTTTCTTGCTAACGTCTAGCATCTAACGTCTGGCGTCTTGTGCCAAACATCCTTTGCTCGCTGCCACTGACATATTCTTATCTTCCTCTAACACTACCACTACCACTAACAATTTCTTCTCTTATCTGCCCATCCAGAATAGCAGGATCCCTGCGAGCAGCAGCAGCAGGAAGAGGGCCGCGATGAGCCCCGTGCGCCGCCCGGCCTGCCTGCGCGCCCGCTCGCAGCGCGCCGCTACCTGCTCGTCGAACTCCGCCAGCGCTCCCTCGATCTGCAGCAGCCAGGCGCCGAGGCGCGCCCATTGCCGCCATGAAGCCAGCATCCAGAGCACGGGCCCGCCGGCAACCAGGAAAAGCAGGTTCAGCAGCCGCGCGGAGCGGCCCGGGTTCATGGCCAGGTAGGCCAGCTGGTAGACCTGCCATGCCAGCGCCGGCGTGGCTCCCAGCAGAATGGCCAGCGCCAACCGGCGCCGGCGCCAGAGCTCCAGGTCAGCCGCCAGGCTAAGAGAGAGAGGGCGGGCTTCTTTTCCCATGCGCCAGCGGTTGCTCCAGGCCAACTGGAAGACCCCCAGCGCGATGGCCAGGAGCGCGAAGGCAAATACGCCCCAGGCCGCGGCGCTGAAGCGGCCGGCGAACAGCGGCAAAGCGGCTCCCAGGAATATGACGGCGCTGATCTTGAGCCGGCCGTCCAGGCGGATGCGGCGGCGCAAGCGGTCTTCCTGCGCCCTTCCTGAGGCTTCGCCCCGGGGCAGTGCGCCGGAGGCTGCGGCGGCATCCCCGGCGGCAGCGTTTTCCGTTCGCCACAGCTCCTGCAGTTCGTCCCTTTGCGGATTCATTTTCCCTCCTTTCCGGCCGTTAGCAGCTCCTTCAGCCGCTGGCGGATGCGATGCAAACGCACTCCCACCGCGTTGGCGTTCATGCCGCTGACCGTGGCGATCTCCTCGTGGCTCAGCTCTTCCAGCCACAGGTAGGCCAGCGCCCGCTCGCCGGGTGCCAGCCGCGCCAGGGCCCCGTGCAGCGCCGTGCGCCGTTGGTCCTCGCGACCGCCGGCATGGGGGGCCGGGTCGGCCATGTTTCCGGCATGTTCCAGGGGATCGGCGCGCAATCTCCGCTGACGCCGGCGCAGGAAGGTCAGGGCGGTATGCAATGCGACCTGGTACATCCAGGTGCTCGCCCTGGCGCGGCCGGAAAAGCCGGTGAGCGAGCGCCACCATTGCAGGCGGATCTCCTGCTCCAGGTCGGCCGCATCCTCCCCCGCTCGGGTGTAGAGCCGGGCCACGGCCGGGGCGATGCGGCCGTGCCGGCCCAGGAGCTCCAGATAGGCCGCTTCCCTCTGCTTGTCCGCGTCTTCGCTCATGCCCTTATTCTACTCCGCCGCCCGCCGCGCCGATAGTCCCGGGCTCAGGACATGAAGAATACGGCCACTCCCAGGAGCAGCCCCAGCGCCACCGCGGAGCCCAGCACCTGGCGGGTGCGCTGCGTCATGGGCTGCTGCTTGCGCAGCACCAGCCACAGGATGAGCGCCGCCGCGACCCCGCCCCCCAGGTCCTCTCCCCCCAGCCTCGTCGGGGCGATGATCCCGGGGAACAGAAAGTAGATCAGGGCGGCGAAGGCCAGCAAGGCCGCCACGCCAACCACCATAAGCCAGGTACGTGTATTTTCCTTCATGTGTCCTCCAGTCGCTTCGCGGTCCTTCAGGCAATCCGCGTTCACCCTATGAGTCGCCGTTCCGGAGGGTTTCCTTACAAAAAAAATAAGAAGTGTCAGTGTTAGTGGAAGAGAAGAGAACGGAATTCGGTTGACGGTAGACGGTGTACGGTGGAAGGGAAGAAAAAGAAAAAGGCAAAGGGCAAAAGTAAAAGAAGAAAACGGCATCAGGTGGAAGGCAATTGATTTCTCGCGTCTAACATCGAACATCGCACTTCGAACATCGAACCTTCCTCTTTAATATTTCATCTTTATTCCTTATAATAGCCCCTGATCCCCCTAAAGGAGTCGCCATGAAAAAAACATCCGTCATCTTCCTTCTGTGCTTCCTGACCGCCCTCTTGCTCTCCGCCGTCGACCTCAAGACCACGGCGGAAGAGAAGCAATACGCCACCTACACCACTTACAATGAAATGGCCGCCTTCCTGAACCGCCTCCAGGCGCTGGACCAGCGGATCAGGGTCCAGGTGGTCGGCCGCACCCTGGAGAACGCCGCCGAGGAACGCGTGGGTCGCGACCTGCTCTGCGTCGTGGTCAGCGATCCCAAGCGCGCCGGCGACAAGGTCCTGGTCCAGCTCCAGGCCACGCCCCACGGCAACGAGCAGTCGGGCGTCGATGCCGTCCAGAAGCTCCTGGCGCAGATCGTCGCCGGCAAGCTTGACTTCCTGCTGGAACGCCTGGACCTGGTGGTCTTTCCCCAGGTCAACCCCTACGGCAACGAGAACAATGTCCGCGTCAACGAGCAGGGGCTGGACATGAACCGCGATCACAGCAAGCTCGAGACCCCCGGGGCCGAGGCCATGCACCGCGTCTTCACCGCCCTCTATCCCGAGGTGACCTTCGACATGCACGAGAAGGGCGACGCCTATTTCAAGATCAACATCGGCACGGTCACCAACCTCAACATCGACCGGCGCATCGAGGAGTACTCCTACCGGGTGATCCTGCCCGCCGTCTTCAAGGGCGTCGGCGCCACCCCGGCCTGCGAATACCTGATCCAGACCACCATGGACGACCTGCCCTCCAGCGGCGCCGTGCCCGAGGGCCTGACCGACCCCGGCGAGGAGATCTTCCGCCGCAGCACCACCGACATCAACGACGGCCGCAACAGCTTCGGCATCTTCAACACCCTCTCCTTCATCCAGGAGATCTCCGGCAACAACGACCTCGACGGCTACCGTGACCGCAGCCGCTGGGCGTTCGAGGGGCTGAGCGCCTTTCTCAGGACGGTCTACGACAGCAGCCGCGAGATCAAGGCCCTCGTCGCCCAGTGCCGTGCCGACCTGCTGCGCAAGGCCAAAAACCGCGACGTTGCCGACCCCGTCCACCTGCGCACCATCTACGCCCGCGACCCGCAGCAGCCGGTCCTCAAGCGCAAGAACTACGTCAAGGAGGACGCCGGCGTCATCGGCATCGCCGCCCGCGACATCAAGGCCCAGGAACCCGTCAGCCGCAACGACCTGCAGCGCCCCGGCCGTAGGCCGCGGGTGGAGGAGATCGAGTTCAAGAACTGGTTCCCGCGCGTTGAATCGCTGGTCACCTGCGCCCGGCCGCTGGGCTATGTCATCCCCGCCAGCCGCCGCGACGTCATCATCCTCCTGCAGAAGCTGGGTGTCCGGATCTACTGCTTCGACCGCGGCGGCATGCTGGCGGTCGAGGCCTGCCGGGTGGACGATATCATCCAGGGCACGGGCGATTACATCCCGCCGCAGCGCATCACAGTCACCTTCAGCCCCCTGCAGCTGCCGGTGAGCCGCGGCGACTTCCATGTTCCCCTCGACCAGCCGGCCGCCAACCTGGTGCCCCTGCTGCTCGAGCCGCAGTCGGACCTCGGCCTGATCCGCTTCCGCAGCTTCGACCTGGGCCTGGAAAAAGGCGACATTTTTCCCATCTATCGGGTACTGCAGGCTCCCAAGATCCCCTATATGCCGTTGAGCGATTTCCGCGCGTTGCCGGCAAGCTATTTGGGGCTCAAGCCCAGGATCTGACCGAACTCAGTGGTTGTGATAGTGATCGTGTCAGCAGCCGCAATATAGCAAATTTATATTATTTCGCTTGTTTTTCCTGCCACTACCACTCTCTTGCTGTTTATAACGACCCGCTGTAGCTGGTATTGCTCTCCCCGTCCCGCGCCACCCAGCCGACGCGATCCCTGAGCCGCGCGGCGAACTCCGGCACGGTCCAGTCGCTGCCGGCCCAGCCGATATCGACCTGGGCCATGAAGCGCCGCGGCGCCTTGCCGCTTTCGAGCAGCGTGACAATGTAATAACAGTTGTCGTTGCGCTGGTCGTAGCTGTCGAACCCTGCCGTCCACGAGCGGGATGGATCGATGACAATAGGTTCGCTGAAACAAGGCCATGCGAATTCCATGACTGCCTCCGCTGTTATTTCAATTTCCCCGGCGCGAGTTCACGGTCGAGCAGCTCCAGGTAGCCTTCCAGCCACGGGGTGCTGATGCCGATGCACGCCTCGCCGCCGTTGGGGAATTTCTCCCAGGCTTCCAGTATGGAGCGGGCGACGAAGCGCGCCGTTTTGTCATCATCGCTTTTGTCGGGCAGGGTAAAGAGGAGGGAGCGGCAGACGCGGGCATGGGCGTTCGCCCAAACGGCAAGGATCTCCGGGCCGGCGCGGCGCAGCGCCTCCACCAGGGCCTGGAGCCTGGCACGCAGCCGGCCGGCGTCCTGCCGGTGGCGATCCATGGTCTCGCGGGCCTCCTTCTCCTCGGCCGGGTTGGGCCGGCCGTGGTCGATGTAGTCGCCCAGGCTGCCGGCGGCACCCTGCAGGTCGTCGATCTCGCGGCGCAGTCGCTCCAGCAGCACGGCCTGCTCCAGGCAAAAAGCCGTCGCCTGGGAGGGGGACATGCGGGCCAGTTCCTCCTGGTCCTCGCTGCCGTTGATCATGTACTCGTGGCTCTGGAGATAACCATAGAACGTGCCGCATTGCGGGCAGCGGCGCGCGTGCGCCTTTTCGGGATCGGCCGTTGGGTCAATGACCGGCAGGACGATCAGCCGCTGCGCCGCTTCCGGCAGGGGACGATCCTGCTCCGGCGCCAGGTATTTGGCAAAGGAAGTCTCAGTGTCCTTGAGCGGACCACAGATCGGGCAGGCAACGATGGTATACCTCCAGAAAAATTATATAAGGTTCAGCCCCGGGCAGCAAGTATCAGGCTTTAACCGAGCCGACAGTCGTAGTGCCAGTGATCGTGTCGGTTGCTGTTTTCTCTTACCATAAGCCTCACGCCGGCTGCTTTTTTCTTCCCTTACACTTTTCGCCGAGTGTTGTTTCCGGCCTTTCCTCGCCCGCATCCGGAACTAATCGCTGCCGGGCTGCGTTCTGAGTATTGTGAATGGCAACGCATCGTCAGGAGACGTTTTATGAAAACCAGAATTCAATCCGTCATTTGCCTGGTCGTGCTGGCCGGGCTGCTGCCACTGGACGGCGGCGCCTGCACCACCCTTTGCCTGAAGGAAAAAAACGGGAACCTGTTTTACGGCCGCAACTTCGATTTCCCTGTCGGCCAGGGGCATATTCACGTCAATCAGAAAAACCAGCTGAAAACGGCCATGATCGACGCGCCGGAAAAATCGCTCACCTGGATATCCAGGTACGGCAGCATCAGCTTCAACCAGAACGGCCGGGAATTTCCCTACGGCGGCATGAACGAGGCCGGACTGGTCATCGAGCAGATGATGCATGAAAATGAGGAAGCGAAGTATCCCATCCTGGACGACCGGTTCGGTTTGGCCGAACTGCAGTGGATCCAGTACCAGCTGGATGTTTCCGCCTCGGTCGCGGACGTCATTGCCAGCGACAAAACGGTGCGCGTCTCCTTTACTTCGGTGGTGCCGCTTCATTTCCTTGCTGCCGACGCCGGCGGCGACGTGGCCGTCATCGAGTACGTGAACGGAAAGATGGTCGTCCATACCGGCAAAGACTTGAAGTACCCGGTGCTGGCCAACACGACCTATGACATTTCCCTGGCCGTCAAGGCGACGCTGGATGCTGCGGCCGCCGACACCGCCCCCGCTGCGGGCAGCGCTCCGTTCAACCGTTTCGCCATCGCGGCCGGCATGGTCGAGGCCTTCCGGCCGGGCAGCGCCCCGGCCCTGGACCAGACGTTCGCCATTTTAAAAAGCGTTTCCCATGGCGGCACGCAATGGAGCATCGTCTATGACCTGAAAAACAGGGCGATCCACTACCATACGCGCACCAACCCAAGCCTGCGCCGTCTCTCCCTGGATCTCTTTGATTTCTCCTGCGCCGCCGGCAAACTGTTCGTCGACATCGAGGAAAACGCCAATGCGGTCGCGGATTTCAAGGCCAGCGACTACGCGAGCAATTTGAAACTGATCGAAAGCGTGTGGGAAAACGTAAACTTCCTCAAGGCGCTGCCGCTGGAACTCAGGCTGTCCTTCGCCAAATATCCCGCCGGCGTCGCCTGCGATAAGGCTCAATGAAGGGACTCATACCCCAGAGATATCGCCCGCAACTTCGCCTGAAATTTCACGACCGTACTTTACCAGCTGAAAAAATGGAGGCCGCCGGCATCCTCTACAGCCAATTGCGGGGCAAGGTGCGCCTGTACGGGCTCGATCCGCGCTATCCCTTCCGCAAGGAACTGGAATCGTTGCTGAAGAAAGCCTTCGATTTTCTTTCCCAGGACGACAAGGATAAATACTACATCTGCCGCCGCCGTCCGCGCCAGTCTGGAAAGCCAGGGTTTGGCCTCAGGCCGGGCCTCTGGGGACGCCCTCTGTTTGAAATTCCCATCACTATTCTTTAGAATTCGATCATGGACAAGGCGGTTTTCCTGCCGGCTGCATCGCGGCTGAAGACAGAGACAAAGGAGGGCCAATGAAAATACATGTTTTTGTTCCAGCATTGATGCTGCTTTGTTTTTTTGCTTTTGGCCGGCAAAATACTTCCCCAACAGATGAATCCAAGGCCGAAAAGAAGATCACGTATTATGAGAATGGCGCCAAAAAAAGCGAAGGAATTTTCAAGAACGGCAAGTATGAAGGGCCTTATGTCGAATGGCATCCCAATGGCGCCAAAAGCGAGGAGGGGCAATACAAGAACGGGAAAATTCACGGCCTGTGGCTCTTCTGGTATGATGACGGCAAGCCGCGCGGCAAGGGGGAATACGAAAACGGAACAGGTATCGGCACCCATGTATTCTGGCACAGGTCCGGGGCGAAGCACGCGGAAGTATCCCTGAAAAACGGAAAATTTCACGGTACATACAGGGAATTCAACCCGGACGGAAAGCTGTTAGAAGAAGTCGAATTCAACGAGGGCGTACGCGATGGAGCCTTCACCTGGTGGCATGAGAACGGTAAAAAAGCCATAGCCGGGCGCCTCAGTAACGACAAGCGAACCGGCAAATGGACCTCCTGGGACCAACAAGGCGAGAGGTTTACCGAACGGGAGTACAAGGATGGCAAGGTGGTGGCAGAGGACAGGGAATTCAATGCAAGAAGCCTGGCCAACAACAGGGCGACATACGAGATCATGACCCCCCGGGACTATGCAGCGGACCAGAAGCATCCTCTGGTCCTGGTGCTGCATAGCGGCAGCGGCAGTATCCTGCACGACAAGACGTTCTGGAAGGCCGATCAATTGAAGGAATTGCAGGAAGGGTTCATTTTCGCTTTTCTTCAATCATCCCAGGTATTTGAAACGAACTGCTACAATTGGGATGATCCCGAAAAAGCCAGGAAGGACATCCGGGAACTTTACGACCAGATCATTCAAAAATATCCGGTTGACGCCAATCAGGTCATCCTGATGGGCATGTATCAGGGCGGACAGATGGCGATCGACGCCGCCGTTCGCAATACCGTGCCGGCCAGGGGCTTTTTTGTCTGCCGTCCGTTGAAGTCGGAAAATCTGGACAAGGAAACAGTCAAGCGGGCGGCGATGCGTGGAGTTCGCGGCACGATCCTGACCGGGGAGGGGGACAAGACCCTCCTGGTGGTGTCCGAAGAAATGAGCGCGCTGTTCAAGGAGATGGGCCTTGTGCATCGCTACATCGTCATTCCTGAAATGGGACCGCCAGTCCCCCTCGATTCCACAGAACAATTTAAATCGGCCGCCGCCTATATATTCGGCCAATAAATCCAGGGACAGACTGGGGGACAGTGCTTGGCTATATGTTTTTAGGGTGTCACTCTGATTTTATGAGAAGAAGAAGGCTGATCTTCGCGGGGGGTATTCCATCACAGGGCATTGAGGTCGGGTCTTTCATGATTGCATTTGATCTGACAAAATGAATTCGCCAGCCAGGCTGTTTTTGGATGCCCGTGAACAGTTGCAATTAACCTGGATTGCTCCTACAATTTATCCATGAAAAAGATGATCTTGCGCGCGGGATTCCTGGCGATATTCATCTTCTGCATCCTTGGGCCTGCGGCTCGCGCCGGAGGCTGGCCAGGGGAAAAGGCGGGTCCGGACAACTCGGGCCTTGCCCGCTTTGCCGGAACCTGGACGGGTCATGGGGCGGGCGAGGAAGTAAGGTTCAGGGACAAGAACGGGATGCTGGTGCTCACCGTCAAGCACAAAGCCGAATTCGTCTTCCAGGTCGACAAGGGTGGCAAGGTCGAGGGCGAGGGGACCATAGAGTACGACCTGGAAAGAAACACCTCCGGCCTGGATGACCTTGTCGCCGGTGTCCATTCGCTGATGGGTCTGGCGCAGGTCCCCGAGATCGGCGTGAAAGGGGGGTTCGGCGAGGCGACAAAAAAGGCCGGCGAACAGGCTACCGACGTCAAGGGGGTGACCAAGATCCAGTACGATGCCCCGCACTTGAAGAACGGGCCTGAGATCCGGCATTTCAAGTTCACGGGGACGGTCCACCAGGGCACGTACAAGAACAGCGAGGGGAAGGACCTCGGGGGCTTCCTGATCTCGCTGGATGAAGTGCTGAATTTTACGCTGATGGGCGGAGAACCCGACAACACCCTGGTCGCCGAATACGAGGTCAACAAGGTGAAAACCGAGGCCAGCTTCCCCTGCTGGTCCCCGTTCATCGAGGGGGACGGCATCATCCGCCAGGGCCCCGGAACCATCCATGTCGCCGAATTCCAGCAGAAAGGCAGCCATCGCAAAGGCAAACGCGTTTGGGAGGAATACGGCTACGTCTGGCTCGCCCGCCAGGTCGCAAAATAAGCAGACTTTTTAGAGGGAATCGGGGGGCAATCGGGAACGGTGCTGGACTGTGTTACTTCGGCGAAATGAGATCTCTGGGCCAAGGTCTCAAAATCGGGAAACCTCCGGAGTCAGGCCTCGATATTAGACATTCGCCCGGGATCCTTTAGAACGTTTTTGGCAGTCATTGAGATAATTTGCTTTTACCATCTATATAATCAGCAACGGAGGCGAACAAGGAGGCAAAATGAAAGAAGAAAAATGGCGATTGGTTTCATTTGTCGTTGTACTGCTCTTCGTCGGTCAGACCCTGGTTTTCGGCACAGCCTATCTGCGGCGCTGCAAAGGGGGAAGTATCCTCATCGATCCTGAGTTCAACAAACTGGCCATTCATTTGAACATAGCCGCTTCCCATACTCATGTGGGTGCCGGGGAAACGGCATGGGTAGACAGGACTTTGAATGCGGATGAGCAGCCAGGCCTGATTTTAAAGAATCCGCTTGCCGGAATGAGCGTTGGGACAATTACTGTCACCTCCATGGGCTCCGGCAATCATTTCCTGGGGAAAACTGTTTTTGGCAGCTTGACTCCCTTGGCCGAAAAGCTGGCCCGGGCTGTGTTCAGTAATAGAGAATATCTGATCATGGTGGAAAAAATCGGGGGTTTTTTCGAAATTGTTTCCATTCAACCCTATCTGTAGTCGGTCACTGGACCATAGCGCAGACAATTAGGAACGATGCTTTACTTTGTCACTTTGGCGGCAAAAACTGGAGCTATGCGCAGGGAGAGGCTGACATATCCGGGAGCGTTCCGTCACGTTATGGGTCGGGTATCAGGGCCAGGTCTTGAAATAATTATTTTGTTTAACCCCGGCGATATCAGGAAGATGAACCAGGCGATCTTTCCGGGGCTGAAGGCAAGGTGCGAAGAACTGATGGCGCGGCATCCCGATCGCAGGGAGCTATTCGCCGGCTATGTCCGCCGGCAGGTCGAGGAGAACGCCTTTTTAGAGAACGGCGTCGTCTGCGCGGTGATGGCGATGCGGAGGAAAAGCGCCGCGGACGGCGCTTGAGCCGCTGACCCGGCGAGAAAACCACCGTCCCCCTTCTCCCCCTTCCTCCCTTTTTCTATCCGTGGTCCGCATGCCCTTATTCCTCTCTCCTATGCTATCATCTCTCCATGAGCAATGAACTGGGGAACAGGTCGTATCGCGCCATCAAATGGCTGTGGCTGCTGCTGCAGGCCCTGATCCTGCCCCTGGCAGCCCTGCATGCCGTATCGCCGGCGATCCGCTGGCCGCTGGCCGGTACGCGCGGCATCGCCGGGATCCTGCCGACGCTGTTGCTGGGTCTCGTCGGCGCCCTCTTTCTTATCTTCTGGCTGATCGCTCAGGCGCTGCTCTCCATGGCCCGTTTCCCCCTGACCCTGAAAGGGGGAGCGCTCCTGGTCGGCGGCACCATTGCCCAGTTCACCTCCCTGGTCGTTTCGGGCGGCTCGTTCACGGCAGCGGCGTATGCGGTGTTTTTCGCCACCCTGGCGGCCCTGATCGTGCTGGCCGCCATCATGGCCGTGATGGCCAGCCGCCGGCGGATCGGCTCCCCGCGCGCCAGGCTGGCCGCCCTGCTGGCCCTGCTGCCGGCGGTGGGGCTGGCCTGGTTCCTGGCAACGCCGCTGCTCCCGGCGTTCTCCCGCCCGTCCTCATGGCGGCCGGCGCTCGACTGGCTGGTCCTGGCCCTCAATTCCGGCCTGATCGTCTTCAGCCTCTACCGTTTCTCCGTCTTTGCCCCGCCTCCTGACAGCGACGCGGCCTACGGCCGGGAATGGGAGCGCTGGGCCGCCCCGACCATCATCATCCTGATCCTTTCGGCGACCGCCGCCATCGTGCTGGCGGGAATTGCCAGAAGGGCATAGGGTTATTCGAGCCCGGTGTTACCCTGAAAGCCGCCCCGCCCCACTCCGACGGGGTCCCGACTTTTGGGGACGCTTGCAATATTAGAATTAGGACTTTGGACTTTCATTTATCCGTTTCAGCTCGTTTTCGTGATCAGCAATTCGCTCAGGCTCAGACGGGTGCAATTGTAAAGGAAAGCCTGCATGGCAAAAACGGTGGTATGACGGGGAAGATGCCGGGTTTGACGACTCAGGCCCGATGCATGGCGAGGTGCTCTTCCAGCTGGGAAAAATTCGCCATGGCGGGGACGGCGCTGGCGATATAAGGTTTGTCCGTCACCCAGCGCACGGCCCCGGCCTGCGATGGCGCCTCACCCTCCCGCAGGGCATAGGCCTGCGCCGAACAGGTTTTCATGGCCACAATGGCAATGCCCACTGCGTGGGCTCGTCCCATGGCCATGATCAGCCTGTCCTGGTCCCATTCAGACGCCCAACCGCCGATGGAATGCCGGAAGCCGCCAAAGGGATTGAATGGCAGCATGACCACTTCGAAAAATCCGCTTCTCAGCGTTTTTTCCAGGAGCGCCACATGGTTTTTATGGGTGGAAAAACCGCAGGCACGGATCTTGCCCGCCGCCTTGGCCCGGCGGAAAAAATCCTGTATGTCGTTTTGTTCAAGGATCGATTCCTCCTCGATCCCATGCAGCAGCATCACATCCAGCCAATCGGTCTGCAGGGCCTTCAAGCTCTGGTCCAACTGCATTTCCAAGCGCGCCGCAACCTCTTTGCCGGGCAGGGTGCCGGATAAGCCCTTCGGCAATTTGATCTTTGACTGGATGCGCACCTGTTGGCGTTTCCCCTGCAGCGCCCGGCCGAGCATCTCCTCATTTTTCCCGTTCATGTACGACCGTCCCGTATCGATAAAGCGGATGCCCCGCTCAACGGCTGCCTGGATCAATGCGGGTTCCAGGGTTCGGGAAGCTCCCAGGCCAAGGGCCGTGACACGCATGCCCGTCTTGCCCAGGTCCTTCATTGCCAGCGGATCCTTTTTCCCGTCCGCCCTGGTGGCTTTTGGCAAGCAGAAACCCGCTCCCGCGATCCCCGCCAGGGAACGAATAAAATGTTTCCGGGTGATCTTCATCGGACCTCCACGCTGACGAACGCGGCCGAGGCCATGGCTGAAATCCTGTTTTGCCGGCAACGCGCTGCAGATAAAATGTAGCACGCTACCTCAATGACAGCAAGGGAAAACGAGCTCCTTTTGGGAACTTTGCCTGTATACCGGACCGCTTGCGCCTAACGGCTCGTCTCCAGGAAGCTTTCGACGGTGATGTACTCGGGAATGGGGGCCGGCCGGGACGCTTCGGCCAGGAGCAGCTGGACCGGCAGCGCGGGGTCCAGGACAATGTCCAGCGTCGAAAGATCGAGCCGGCCGGCGATCCATGCCTGGAAGGCGTTCAGCTGCTGCGCCTGCTCCTCGGTCGGCGGTTTGTCCCCGGCTTCGGCCAGCGTCACGTGCGGCCGGAACGAGGCGTCATAGGCTTCGGGCTTTTTCAGCCCGGCCCGGTTCAGCTCCTCCTTGATCCTGACGACCCGGTCATGCATGGGCTGCGGCAGTCCCTTCAGGTCGACCACCACCACGTGCCGGTTGCGGCCGATGATGGCGATCCCGGGCGCCAGCCGGACCGGCGCGCTGATCACATCGGCCATGGCCCGGCGCAGCAGCGGCAGGTTTTCGGCCGCCCAATCCCTGCCGATGTAGACCACGGTGACATGGAGGTCTTCGACCGCCTTCATTTTGAGGGCGGGAAAAAGCTTTTCCGCTTGCGGCCGCAGCGCGGCCCAGCGTCGGCCGAGCGGCGTGGCGCCGAACAGGATGGCGGAAAAGAGATTGCCCCTGGGGGGAGGGTTTTCCAGGGCGGCGATCCCGCTCTTCACCACAGCGCTTCCCGCCGCTGCCAGTGAAAGCAGGCAAGACAGGGTGCATGCCAGCCAGATACGCTTCATGGGATCACCTCCGGGAATTTGCCAGGCGCAGCTCGAGGCAGGCCGAGCCGCCGGCCGCGAAGTGGCGGCACACCAGCGGCCGGGTAGGGTAGATGGCGCAGCGGAAGCCCGGGCCGACGACCAGGAACGGGCAAACGGCATCGCGGCAGCCGTCGAGGCGGTTGCCGATCTCCGCCATCCCCTCATGCGCCCAGCGCTCGAGGTCCTCGGGGTAGGCAGCGGGCGGGCCGACCGGCTTGCGGCAGCACAGGCCGCAGGTCAGGCAGTCGGGCAGCTGGCCATTCATTGCTTCGCGCCTCCGCTCACAGGGTAATCCAAATGGGAGCGGATATCAATCGTTGAGATGTCGGCATGGCAACGAAAGAATACTGGATGACGAAAAGGACGATTTTCAGCAAGAAGGGGAGAGCCGTTGCGCGGGCGGCATCTTTCCGCTACAATCCGACCCATGCGGAGGTGCACCATGGTCTTGCCGCTGGGAATGGCGGGCGTATTCAGCAGTTTTTCTTCTTCGCCGGGCAAGGCATGACCCGGGGGATCTTTGTCGCCGGCGCGGGCAAGGATGCCGGAAAGACGACCCTGTGCCTGGGGCTGGCCGGTGCGTTCAACGCCCGCGTCGAGGGCGGCGTTTCATTTTTCAAGCCGCTGGGCCAGAAGATCACGGTGGTCAATGGCGAATCGGTCGGGCAGGATGCCTGGTTCATTTCCAGGGCCCTCGGGCTTTCCATCCCATCAGGGGAATCGACCCCCCTGCTGGCATCCCGGGGCGCGGCCGAGAGGTATGTGCGCAGCGGCGAGCCGCAGGGGATGAAGGACGCCATTAAACGGGCATTCAGGGACTTGCAGAAAAACAACGGCCTGGTCCTGGTCGAGGGCACCGGGCACCCGGGCGTGGGTTCGGTGTTCGACCTCGGGAACGCCAGGGTGGCCTCCATACTGGGGATCCCGGTCATCCTGGTCCTGGATGGCGGGGTGGGAAGCACCATCGACAGCTTCTGCCTTTGTCACGACATGTTCAAGACCCATGGCGTTCCCCTGCTGGGGGTGGTGATCAATCGCGTTCTGCCGGCGAAAATGGAATCGGTGTCCCAGGTGTTGCGCATGTGGTTCGGCGCGAGGGGCATCCCCGTTTTCGGCATCCTCCCCTTTGAAGAGCCGATCGCCCGGCCATCGATCGCCACGATCACGCGCGAGATCGGCGCCGCGCCGCTCTTCCCGTCCGCTGCCGCCCCCGCGGGCACGGGGTCAGGGTTCATCACCGCCTTCGATTCTTCGGAAGAGGTGCTGCGGAAAATAGAAACGGGGGCAGGCAAGGCCCTGCTGGTGAGCCAGTCCCGGCCCGAACTGATCGATGCCCTGATCGTGTCACGGCTCTCGGGAGGCCCCTGCCCTCCGGTCATCGTGGTCTGCGGCGGCGCTCCCGACCAGCGGCGGCAGGCCGCCTGCAGCGCGGCGGGGATCCCGCTCTTCTTCACCGGCAGCAGCCTGGAGGGCTCGGCGCTGAAGCTTTCCCGCGGCCTGTTCAAGATCGAGCCCGAGGAAAACGAAAAGATCGCCTCCATCATCAGCATGGTGGCCCGGGAGGTCGACACCGAAGCGATCCTCGCGGCCCTGGACGGCCTGACCGGCGCTTCCCAACGGCGATCCGGGCGGGGCATCTTCGGATTTCTCAAGCGCCTTTTCCGCCGCGGCTAGCTCTCTCTGGACTTGCAAGGAGAAGACAATGGATCCCATGAATGCAAAGGGGAATGAATCGATTCACTGGCACCAGCTTGATCTTAAGATGGTGTTGGAGAAACTGCAATCATCCGCTATGGGCCTTGTTTCCGAAGAGGCCCATCGACGCTTCGAGCACTATGGTCCCAACGAACTGATCGAGAAAAAACACAAATCGTTATGGATGATGTTTTTTGATCAGTTCAAGGATTTCATGATCCTGGTGCTGATCGCCGCCGCCGTTGTGGCCGGCGTGATCGGTGACCCCGTGGATGCCATCGCCATCGCCGTGATTGTGCTGGTGAATGCCGTGCTTGGGTTCGTCCAGGAATACCGTGCCGAAAAAGCCATGGCCGCTCTGAAAAAGCTGGCAGCCCCTTCGGCGACCGTCATTCGGGGCGGTGCGCCTGAATCGATCACTGCGGAACGGCTTGTGCCCGGAGACATGGTGATCCTGGAGGCCGGCAACGTGGTGCCGGCCGATATCCGGCTGATGGAAGTGGCCCAGCTTCGAATCGATGAAGCGGCTTTGACCGGTGAATCCGAGCCGGTTGAAAAAGACACCTCAGTGCTGAGCGAAACCGGCCTGTCAATCGGCGACCGCAAAAACATGGCCTATAAGGGAACGGTGGTCGCCTATGGCCGCGGGCGAGGCCTGGTGGCGGACACCGGGATGCGCACGGAACTGGGACGGATCGCCGCTCTGCTCCAAGCGCAGGACGAGAGACGCACGCCACTTCAGAAACGGCTGGCCTCCTTCGGTCAGAAGCTTACTTACGCGGTTCTTGCCATCTGCACGATTGTTTTTTTGACCGGTCTCCTGCGGGGAGAACCTCCGCTGTTGATTCTGCTCACGGCCATCTCTTTGGCTGTGGCCGCCATTCCGGAAGCCCTGCCTGCCGTCATTACCATTTCCCTGGCCTTGGGGGCCAAGAAGATGGTCAAGCGGCAAGCATTGATTCGGAAACTGCCGGCGGTGGAAACCCTGGGATCGGTCACCTATATCTGCTCCGATAAGACAGGAACCCTGACATTGAACCGCATGACCGTGGAAAAGGTTTATGCTGACGGGCGGCTGCTACGGACCGACGAACTGCCCTCAGGCCACGATCAGGCGAAAGACGGCTTGCACGGCGGGAAGAACCTCTTTGATCTGCTGTTCAGCGCCCTTGCCCTTTGCAATGACACCCGCGTGGATGGCTCCGGCACCCTTATCGGTGATCCGACCGAAACGGCCTTGTTCGATCTATCCCGCAAAAAAGGCTTTCTTCGGGAGGGATTGGGCGAAAAATATCATAGACTGGGAGAAATTCCATTCGACTCTGAGCGGAAGCTCATGACCACATTCCATCCATGGGAAAACGGCCGGGTCGTTTCTTTCACCAAAGGGGCGGTTGAGGAAATTGTGGAACGTTCCGTAAAGGTCCTTGCCCACCAAGGTCAGGAAGAAATTGACCGCCGCAGAATTCTGGAAACCGCCGAAGGAATCGCCGGTGACGGTTTGAGAGCATTGGGTTTCGCCATGCGGGTCTGGGATAAACTTCCCGATCCACCGACTTCCGAGCAAGCGGAAAAGGAGTTGGTCCTGATCGGGATCGTTGGCATGATGGACCCGCCCCGGCCCGAGGCAAAGGAGTCGGTCGCCATGTGCCGGTCCGCAGGCATCCGTCCGGTAATGATCACCGGGGACCATCCGCTGACTGCCAATGTGATTGCCAGGAGGGTCGGGATCATTCACGGGCAGAGCGGGGCCGTCATGACCGGCCGGGAACTGGCGCAGCTTAGCTTGGAGGAATTCGAAGACAAGGTGGAAAAGATAAGCGTTTACGCCCGGGTCGCTCCCGAACAAAAACTCAAGATCGTCATCGCACTGCAGGATAAAGGGCATTTTGTGGCTATGACGGGGGATGGGGTGAACGATGCCCCTGCATTGAAACGCGCGGATATCGGCGTGGCCATGGGCATTACCGGCACCGATGTGTCCAAGGAAGCCTCGCACATGATCCTGCTCGACGATAACTTTGCCACGATCATCAAGGCCGTCAGGGAAGGCCGGCGCATCTTCGACAACATCCGCAAGTTCATCAAATACACCATGACCAGCAACTGGGGCGAGATCTCCGCCATTTTTTTGGCGCCGTTTCTCGGGCTGCCCATTCCCTTGCTGCCGATCCATATCCTTTGGATCAATCTGGTGACCGACGGCATTCCCGGCTTGGCCCTGGCCGCCGAGTCGGGTGAAAAGAACATTATGCGCCGTCCTCCCCGACATCCGCAGGAAAGCATTTTCTCCAAGGGTTTGGGAGCCCACATCATCTGGGTCGGACTGCTCATGGGCGCGGTTTCCATCCTGACCCAGGCCATGTTCATCGACGAAAGCCAGACCCCCTGGCAAACCATGGTTTTCACCGTCCTCTGCTTGAGTCAAATGGGACACGTGCTGGCCATTCGCTCCGAACAGGAATCTTTCTTCAAGCAGAAGACCAATCTGCCGCTTCTTGGGGCTGTCTTGCTGACCTTTGCCCTGCAGATGGCCACTATCTATGTGCCGTTCTTGAACCCGATTTTCAAAACCGAACCACTCACTGCCGGGGAACTTGCTGTAACGATTCTGCTTTCAAGCGTAGTATTTATGGCCGTGGAATTGGAAAAGATGATCAAGCGATCGAGAAATGATGCGGCACTAGCTACGGGTCTATAGCAGGAGGCTTTTTCCGCGCACGAAGATCATCGGCACCATCGGCCCCGCTTCGGAATTCGGGAATTTTGGCGACGGTGCTTATACGCAAGCACGGACTCTCAATGTAAAGGAAAAAGATGAAAGTGGAAAGTGAAAAGCAAAAAAAAATCACTGGCGGACGGCAGAAGAGAAGATCGTATCGGGGTCGGCGCTTGATATCGCGGCCCTGGCGGTATAGACTGCCCCCATGCGGCATAAGCGCCCGACTTTTTTAATTCCCAATGCCAGGAACTGATTCCAGGATGGATCCGGAACCAATGATCAGGGGGTGACGATGTCCCGCACGCTGAACCGCCTATTTGTCGAGAGCGTTGAGAGATTTCCCGGCCGCGTCCTGCTTTGGGAAAAAAGGGGGCCGCGCTACGAGGGGATCACCTATGCCGAAATGCGCGAGCAGGCGCAGCGCTTCGGCGCCGGGCTCATGCGCCTCGGCGTCCGCAAAGGGGATCGCATCGCCCTCATCTCCGAAGGCCGCGCCGACTGGGTGTGGAGCGAGCTCGGCATCCTCCTCGCCGGGGCGGTGAACGTCCCCATATCGGTCCGCGTCGACGAGCTGTCGGAACTCAAGTTCCGCCTTGCCCACTCGGGCTGCCGGCTGGCGGTGGTGTCGCGCAGCCAGCTGGCCAAGGTCCGGCAGATAAAGAACGACCTGCCGGAACTGGAAAAAACCATCGCCCTCGATCCCCCGGAGGACCTGCAGAAGGACGAGCTGACCGGCGACGACGTCCGGCGCCTGGGCGGCGAATTCCTGGCCGGCAGCGAAAGGGAGTTCACCGACCGCTGGCAGTCCGTGGGCGAGGGCGACTACGCCACCATCAGCTACACGTCGGGAACGACCGCCGAGCCCAAGGGCATCATTCTCACCCACCGCAACTATACGGCCAACATCGAGCAGGCCAACTCCCTCATCCCCTGCCCGCCGCGCTACGTGACCCTGCTCATCCTGCCCTGGGACCATGCCTTCGCCCATACCTGCGGCATCTACGCCATGATGAAGAACGGCGCCGCCCTGGCCGCGGTGCAGCAGGGAAAGACCGGCCTGGAGACGCTGAAGAACATCCCGCAGAACATCCGCGAGATCCGGCCCACCATCCTGCTGAGCGCCCCGGCCCTGGCCAGGAACTTCCGCAAGAACATCGAGAAAGGCGTCCAGGAGAAGGGCGCCGGCGTGGAGTCGCTGTTCCGCCGGGCGCTGCGCCTGGCCTATGACTACAACGGCGAGGGCTGGAACCGCGGCCATGGGCTGAAAAAGATCAGGAAGCCGCTCCTGCTCCTCTATGACCGGCTGATCTTCAGCAAGATCCGCCGCAATTTCGGCGGCCGTCTCGAGTATTTCGTCGGCGGCGCCGCGCTGCTGGACATCGAGCTGCAGCGGTTCTTTTACGCCACCCCGGCACCACAAGCTGGGGTCCTCGGGCCGGCCGGTGGCGAACCTGGATGTGCGCATCTGCGACGAGCAGGGCAACTCGCTGCCGCCTGGCAGCCGGGGCGAGATCGTGATCCGCGGCGAGAACGTCATGGCCGGCTATTGGAGGAACGAGAAGGCGACGCGGGAGGCCCTGCGCGACGGCTGGCTGTACACCGGCGACATCGGCTACCTGGACCGGGACGGCTTCCTCTTCGTCCTCGGCCGCAACAAGAGCCTGCTGATCGCCGACGATGGCGAGAAGTTCAGCCCGGAGGTCATCGAGGAGACCATCTGCAGCCGCTCGCCGTACATCGAGCAGCTCATGCTCCACAACAACCAGTCGCCCTACACGGTGGCATTGCTGGTGCCCAACAAGGAGGCGCTCCTGCGCCGGCTTCACGAACAGGGACTGTCCTGCGCCGCCCGGGATGGCCAGGAAGCCGCGCTGCGGCTCCTGCAGGCGGAGATCAACGCCTTCCGTGACGACGGCGCCCACGCCGGCCTCTTTCCTTCGCGCTGGCTGCCGGCGGCGGTGGCCGTGCTCGGCGAGGGTTTCACCGAGCAGAACCGCTTCCTGAACTCGACCATGAAGATGGTCCGCGGCCGCATCGAGGATTTCTATCGCAGCCGCATCGATCACCTCTTCACCGCCGAGGGCAAGCCCATCGTCAATCCCCGGAACCTGACCATCGTCAGCCGCTGGGAGTGATCCGGGGGCGGTGAGAGCCGGATCTGTTCCGGGAGAGGATCGAGGGGGGGATCAGCGGCAAAGGCTCAGGGACGGAGATCGTTTTTCCAGGCGCTGGCGACTCCGGGAACCACAGAGACGGCGGGGAGAATGGCCGCTTACAGGATCATTCTCCGGGGAAATGCCTTTCGAGAAATCCCAGCAGCGTTTGCGCGTACTCCGGGTCTTTCTCGGGGGCGGTGAAGTGGTCGGTCAGGAAATGCCGGTCTCCCTGGCGCACGAACGTCTCCACATGCGCCGGGGCGCTCCGCCTGAGCCTTTCAAAGCAGGCGAACGGGACCTGGGAATCTCCCCGGCTGTGCATCAGCAGGGCCGGCCTCTTTCCCAGATTATTGATCTCGATCCTGGGGCTGAGCCGCCAGCCGTTCACGCCGAACTTGATCGACGCCGCCAGCACCGAGAACGGCTTTACGATCCTGGCCAGGAGGGCCGGAGCCTGCGCCGCCATGCCTTCATAAAAGACGTCCTGCCATGACGAATAGGCCGACAGGCTGATCAGGCCATCGATGGCCGCGATCTTCCCGGTGGCGATGATGGCGCTCGCCCCGCCCATGGAAAGGCCGAAAACCACGATCGGGAGGCCGCGGTAGGCCGCCTGCGCCTCGATCCATTCGACCACCGCCCTCACGTCCAGGTGCTCCTTGTAGCCCAGGCAGATGACGTCACCGCCGCTGGCCCCGTGCGCGCGCAGATCGACCAGCACGCTGGCATAGCCATGCTCCTGGAAGAGGCGGGCATGCCCGAAAAAAGCGGTCACGGACGGGTTGTGGATCCCGGAGAGGCAGACGATCACCGCCTTGGGACCGCTTGTCGTGACCTCGTGAGCGGCAATGCGCAGCCCGTCGCGGGTGGTGACGAAGAACGGCTCGGCGGTAATTCCGAAGTCGGCAGCCGACCAGACCTCGTCGTAGTCGACGTGCCGGTCGACCATTGGGCCCATCATCGCAAACGGGATGTAGGCGAGAAACGCGACCGGCAATGCGGCGAAAACGATGATCCAAAAAATAATTTTCCTCTTTTTACTCTTTTCCATGCCGGCGCCATTCTGCATCAAGATGGAATGCGTGTCAATGAAGGCCGTGAAAGCCCGCGGTGGACTGAAGTATCAAGAGATCGTACGGCTGCCAGAGTTTTCCGGAGTCCATGGAAGCCCCTTCGCGGCGGATTCCGCTTCTTCAACCGCGAACTTCGAGTTTTGAACTTCTTTCTTCAACCTTGCGCGGCCGCCGCGGCGAAAAGCCTTGACTTGTAATTAGGATATATACTATAGTTCTCCGTCGCCATTTTTCGTGAAAACCAGCGGAAAGGATCGTTCAGGATAGATTGAAGTGGAACTTTTTTGACAAGGAGGCTCGCATGCTGCATGGACCATCGGTGGAACTGGGCAAGGACAGGTCGGTTCCCAAGAAAACCAGGCTGGGCGTGGTGATGTTCATCATCTACATGGTCATCTACGCCGGGTTCGTCTTCATCGGCGCGCGGTTCCCCAAGGCCCTGGGCGCCCGGTTGGCCGGCGGCCAGAACCTGGCTTTCCTGTACGGCATGGGGCTGATCGTCCTGGCCGCGGTCATGGGGTTGATCTACAACTTCCTGTGCACGCGGCTGGAGGACAGGATGAATGAAGAGGAGCAATCATGATCTACCAGGTGTCTTCCACCGCCATCGGCATCTTCATATTCTTCGTGCTGACGGTCCTCGGGCTTTCCTTCTTTTTTGCCCGCAAGACCCAGTCGGCCAGCGGCTACTATGCGGCCGGCGGCCAGATCCACTGGGCCGTCAACGGCATCGCCTTTGCCGGCGACTACCTGTCCGCCGCCTCGTTCCTGGGCATCTGCGGCATGATCGCCTTTTTCGGCTATGACGGCTTCCTCTACTCGATCGGCTACCTGGCCGGCTGGGTGGTGGCCCTGTTCCTGGTGGCGGAACCCCTGAAGCGGCTCGGCAAGTATACCTTCGCCGATGCCCTGGACGCCAAGTTCAACTCCCGCGCCATCAAGCTGACCGCCGCCATCAGCACCCTGGTGGTCTCGATCTTCTACCTGATCCCGCAGATGGTCGGCGCCGGCGCCATCGTCATGCCCCTCCTGGGGCTGCCCCACTGGGTGGGCGTCGTCCTGGTGGGCTCGATCGTCATCCTGATCGTGGCCACCGCCGGCATGACCTCCACCACCTACGTGCAGTTCATCAAGGGCGGCCTGCTGATCGTCTTTTCGCTGATCCTCGTGGTCCTGGTGCTGAACAAGGGCATCCAGCGCACCCCCAGCTCCAGCTACCACATGCCCATGGTCCTGGCGGCGACGCTCTCCGACGGCCGGGTGACAACGGTTGCCGACGGCTCGTACCAGGTCCTGGGGCAAGTGGCGGAGAAGGAAATCGTTTTCGTCAAGCTGGCCAAGGCGGGGATCGCCTCCTGGTGGAAATTGCGCGTTGCCGGGGCGACTGCGGATCTCGAGGAGACGCTGTCGGTGGTGGTGACCAGCGCCGGTGACACCCTCTATAACGGCGAACCGAAGGAAGCCGGAAAATTCTATCAGGTCGGCCACATGAGCAAGGTCGTGGTCAACGGCCGGGAAGTGGAAAAAACCGGCCCTCTCGGCCCCTTCAAATATATCAAGACCCTCGCCGCCTCCGAGGTTGTGCGCTTCAGCAAGCAGGCCTTCGGCTTCGCGGGAGAAAAGGTCACCCTCTACTACCAGAACGTCACTTCCGGCGCCGACATCATGAAGCCGGGCCTGTATTACAAGCTGGACAAGGGGGCGACCCTCTGGTCGCGCCTCGACTTCATCTCCCTGATGCTGGCCCTGTTCCTGGGCACGTCGGCCCTGCCCCATATCCTGATCCGCTACTACACCGTCCCCAGCCAGCGGGCGGCCCGCAAGTCGACCATCGTGGCCATTGCCGCCATCGGCCTCTTCTACATCCTCACCCTGTTCATGGGCACCGGGGCCATGATCAACGGCGGCCTGGACGTCGGCAGCTCCAACATGGCGGCGCCGCTGTTGGCCAAGACCTTCGGCATCACGCTTTTCTCCATCATCTCGGCCATCGCCTTTGCCACCATTCTGGGAACGGTCAGCGGCCTGATCGTCGCCTCTTCCGGCGCCGTAGCCCATGACCTGATGGACAAGTACCTGAAGATCGAGATGACCGAGAAGGGCAAGGTGCGCGCCGGCCGCATCGCCGCCGTCGGCGTCGGCGTCGTGGCCATCCTGCTGGGCATCCTGTTCGAAAAGCAGAACGTCAACTTCCTGGTGGGGCTGGCCTTCGCCATCGCCGCTTCCGCCAACCTGCCGGCCATCCTCATGCTCCTTTTCTGGAAGCGGACCACGTCCAAGGGCATTGCGGCGGCGATCGTCGTCGGCATGCTGACCGCCCTCATCCTGATCCTTTTTTCGCCCACGCTCTACGAGATCTACGGACTGCCCCCGGCCAGCGCCCCTTTCCCGCTGCAGAACCCCGGCATCATCTCCATCCCCCTGGGATTCATCACCCTCATCGTCGTCTCGCTGCTGACCAAGAAGCGCAAGACCGTCGCTGCGGAGCAGGCATGACGAAAAGCATTTTTTCCGTCGCACTGCTGAAGCTCTGAGCCGTACTGCGCCGCCGGAGCCCAGGAGCATCCAGGGAGGGAAAAGGATGAAGATCGGGATCCTCAGCGACATTCACGAGGATGGTATCGGTCTGCGCGAAGTCCTGGCGGCCATGGAAAAGCGCGGGGTCGACGAGATCGCCTGCCTGGGAGACGTGGTCGGCTTCGATGTCCTCCATTACCGGCACCTGTCGACCCGCGACGCCTCGTATTGCCTGGAAACGGTGCGCCGCAGCTGCCGCTGGGTGGTGGCCGGCAACCACGACCTTTTCGCCATCCGCAAGCTCCCCGATGTCAACGGCTGCTTCGCCTTCCCCGCCGACTGGTACCAGCTCGATTTCCCGGAGCGGAAACGCCTGGCCGGGGAGCAGGTCTGGCTGTTCGAGAACCAGGAGCTGCCGGCGCTGCTGTCGGCAAGAGACCGGGACTATCTCGCGTCCCTGCCTCTCTCGCTTGCCGTGGAGCTGGACGGAGTGAACGTCTTGTTTTCGCATGCCCTGTTCCCCGACCTGAGCGGCACCCTGACCTGGCGTCCGCAGGATCACTGGGATTTTCATCGCCATTTCAGGTTGCTCAAGGCGCAGGGGTGCCGGATCGGTATTTGCGGCCACCTGCACCCCAACGGCATCGCCGTGGCCGCCGCGGGACGTTTTGCCTTTTCGCGCTTTCGCACTTACCGGATCTCTCCCGATCTGGTACAATACGTATGTCCAAGCACGGCCGGCATTTCGGGGAAAAGCGGTTTCCTGGTCCTGGACGTTGCCGGCTTGACCTTGGAGGCGGCGGCGGTGAGGTCCCACCGGGGCCGGGCCGTTGGTTTCCGCTGAGAGCGGAGGGGAAATTGCGCATCAACGTCAAGCGTTTTTTTTGGACGATCGTCCTCCCCACGCTCCTGACCATCGGCTTGTTCATACTGCTGATCTTCCGCTTCATCATTCCCTATTTCGAACTGAACATGCTGCTGCAGAAAAAGGAAATGATCCGCGAAGTGGTCAGTTCCAGCGTCAGCATCGCCGCCACCTGCCGGCAGCAGGCCCTGGCCGGGGAACTGAGCGAGGCCGCCGCCAAGGCCGCGGCCATCCTGCAGATCGGCAATATCCGCTATGGGGCCGGCAACAAGGATTATTGCTGGATCACCGATATGCGGCCGCGCATGATCCGCCATCCCTACCGCCCTGACTTGAACGGCACCGACCTCGGCGGCTTTCGCGATCCCCAGGGCAAGCCGCTCTTCGTGGAAATGGTGCGCGTGGTCGAACGCAGCGGCTCCGGCTACGTTGACTACATGTGGCAGTGGATGGACGATCCCGGGCGCATCGTCCCCAAGATCTCCTATGTCCGCGGCTTTGCGCCCTGGGGCTGGATCATCGGCACCGGCATCTACATCGAGGATATCCGCCAGGAGATCGCCGGCATCAAGAAACGCCTGCTGCTGGTGCTGCTGCTGATCTCAGGCGTGATGGCGCTGCTCCTCAGTTTTATCGTCCGCCAGAACCTGAAGACGGAAATGAAGCGCAGCACGGCGGAGCGCGACCTGCTGGCGTCGCGGGAAAAATACAAGGCCCTGGTGGACGCCTCCACCGAAGGGACGTGGATGATCCTGGCCGGCGCCACCATTTATGCCAATCGCAAGCTGGGCGAGATCCTCCCCGGCATCGAGCAGCGGTCGATCAGCGACGATTTTCGTGAAGTCATCGCCCCGGAGCGCCGGGACGAGATCCGGGCGGTCGGCGCCTTCAGTCGCGGCGCGGACACGTTCCTGCGCCTGGAAACGCGCCTGCAGGCCGCCGGCGAACCCGCGGTCGACGCCATGCTCTCCATTTCCAAGATCGTCCTTTCCGGCAAGCGCGGCTATATCGTCATCATCAAGGAGCTGAGCCGACCGGGAGGAGCGAGCGGCGCTCCCCGCGAGCTGGCCGATCTCTGGGATTTCGGCTATTTCCAGGCGGCCCCGGGGAAGAAGGGCCGTTTCCTGGATGTCAATGCCGCCGCCATGGCGCTGCTGGGTTACACCGACCGGGCGGAACTGCTCACGATGAACATCGCCTCTCTGGTGCCCGACCGCGGAGAATGGAACGGCCTGTTGCGCGAGCTGGATCAGCGCGGCATCGTCAGCCGTTTCCCGCTGCAGATCAGGGCCCGGGACGGCTCGCTGCGTTCCATCCGGGTTTGGGCCCGGGTGCGGCGCGATGAGCAGGGAGCCATCAGCGGCAGCGACGGCATCATCGAAGACGCGTCCGCGCAGCATTTCCGCCTGCAAGCGGGGCAGGAACTGGCCGCTGATTGGCAAGCCATCCTCATGCGGCTGCAGCAGCCCGCGGCCCAGGTGATGCGCGAGGCCGTGGTTTGTCCCGACGATATGGCGCTCCGCGACGCCGCCGAGTTGATGGCCCTGCATGGAGTCGATGCCCTGCTCGTCCGCTCGGCGGCGGGAGTCCCCGTCGGCATCGTGACCGGCGGCGACCTGCGGCGGCGCGCGGCCGCCGGCGGCCGCCAGCCGTTGCTGGCCGTGAATGCCGTCATGAGTTCGCCCCTGCACGGCGTCGACGAAACCCTGTCTTTGGCCCGGGCCTGGGATGAAATGCGGCGGCTGGGCATCCGCCACCTGGCGATCCGGGACGCCGCCGGCGGGGTCAGGGGCATGGTCGCCCGCAATGATTTCGATTGTGCCCTCCTGCAGCCCCGGCCCCTGCGGGCTGCCGCCGGCGAACCGCCGCCGTCCCTGGCCGATCTGCGCACCCAGTTCTTGAAGCTGCCGGAGCTGCTCGCAGTCTTCGTGCGCAGCCATGCCCGCAGCGAATGGCTGACCGGACTGACCACGGCCGTGGCCGACGGCAGCGCCGCCGCCGTCGCCGCCATGGTCGGCCGCGAGCTTGGCTCGCCGCCGGTTCCGTTCGCCTTCTTCGTTTTGGGCAGTGAGGGTCGGTCTGAGCCGACCCTGTTCACCGATCAGGACAACGCCCTGGTCTATCTCGATCCCGCCGCCGGCCAGGCGGAATCCTGCCGGCGTTATTTCCGCGAATTCGGCGAACGGATGAACCGCTTGCTGGCGCAAACGGGCTATGCCCCATGTCCCGGCCAGGTCATGGCCGGGAATCCGCGCTGGAACCAGCCGTTGGCGGACTGGAAGCATATCTTCAACGAGTGGATCCTCCAGCCCGACCCGCAGAACCTCCTTGAATCCACCACCTTCCTGGACCTTCGTCCGGTCTGCGGCGAAGCCGGGCTGCTGCAGGAGCTGCGCGAGCATGTGCGCAGCACGCTTGCGCAAAACCCGGCCTTTTTCAGTCACCTGGCCCGCGTGTGCCTGCAATACAAGATCCCGCTGAACATTTTCGGCAGGATCCAAACCGAGTCGTCCGCTGCGAGTCCCAACCGCATCAATATCAAGAATCCCCTGCGGGTCATCGTCAACCTTGTCCGGCTCTACGCCCTGGCCCACAACATCGGGGAAACGAATACGATGCTGCGCCTGCGCCGCCTTCATGAACGCGGGGTGGTCTCCGCCTCTTTTTTCCAGGACCTCGACTATGCCTGCGATTTTCTCCTGAGACTGCAATTCCGCGGCCAATTGCGCGCGCTGCAAGCCCAAAAGCCGGCGGATCATTTCATTGCCCTGGATGAACTGGCGTCCGCGGAGGTCCAGGCCTTGAAGGCGATCCTGGCGGAGATCACCACGTTCCAAGCCAAGCTGAAGCATGATTTTTCCATCAGCGAATAGGGGGTTCTACTGCTTGCTTGCCGTCCATGCGCAGGCGCAGTGGCCGGGGAAACCGCGGTTGCTCGGATCCTGGCGACGTGGATGCACATTGCCTGTGATCATGCGGACAGAAGGCGATGAAAAGGAAGGTCGGGCGCTTGTTCACGATCCAGGCCCCGATTTAAGGGAATTTAGAACCGCACCATAGGGAAATCCCCGATTGCATGGACGGCAGCGACGAGTCATACTTCTTGAAAAATTGTTGCATGCAGACAGGATCCAGAGAGAGAGATGAACAGGATGAGCTCGACTTTTTCGAGAGCGGGGAAGTGCACGGTGATCGCGGACCGACCCCCGCATGTCCTCCCGGACCCGGCGTTGTGCGCCAGCGCGGGCGGCCGAATGCCATGAAGATCGACCAGCTGTTCGCCCCGGAAAATTTCAGCGACCCGACCAAGCTGGAATGGGTGCGCCAGGAGGCCGAGTACATGGTGAAGATCCTGGAGGCCGACCCCAATTATTCCCTTGCCGAGCGCATGAAGGATGTGATGCCTCCCGACAATCTGCTGTGCTATTTCCGCCGGCGCGAGCGCATCGAGAGGGCGCGCTGCATCATCCAGTACCTGCTCGCTTTCCTGGGCCACATCCCGTCAGCGGACGAGGTGCGGCGGGACCTGGTCGATCCCGCGGAGCAGCTCCGTTCCTTTGTCGTCAGCGAGGTCGACCAGCTGCTGGAGCCGGATGTCAGGAACGCCGTGCTCCAGGATACGCATGCCAAGGACCTGCACCAGGCCGGCGGCGAGGACGACTGCGATGAGCGGATCCTGATGATCAACCGCCTGCTCAGGATCATGCTGGCCAGGGGCGAGAGCGATCCCGCGGCGGCCATCGCCGCCTTGTGCGGCGCCGTGGAGCAGCTGGCCCGCTTCTGGTTCGAGGTGCATGGCAACGACATTCGCCGGGTGCGGCGCAGCGACATCTTCATGTTCCTGCTGGCCCACCTGGTGCGCAACCGCTGCTGGCGGCGGTCCGGCTCATAGCGAGCCATGGGGGGCGGAGCCTGGATGAGAATGCGTCGCTGCAAGGTCTGATAGAAGATTTTTCGGCTCTGGAGCGGTGAGCGTGGCAAGAACGAACCGTCGCTGATCCCAGGACAATGCTTGAAATCGCACTCCCGGTTTCGAACTTGAATTCCCCGGACCGTTGGTGTATACCTTTAGCGCTTTCGGGAGCGCAAATCGATCTGGAGGTGCGGGCATGAAAAAGATTTCGGCGGCAGTCATGATATGCCTTTGGGCGGCGGCGCTGGCCCCGGCGGAGAGCACGGCCAGGCTCAGCGAGATGCGGGCGTCGCGGGGCGTGGACCCCAAGCTGCAAAGCCCCGTCGGTGTCAGCGAAACCTTCGGCACCGAAGCCAAGCCGATCTACCTGACGGTCAAGCTTGCGGACGCCCCGCCGGGAACACAGGTCAAGATCACGGCGTATTTCCTGGCGGGCGGCCAGCCGCAGCAGATCGCCGTCCAGGAATTCCCCGATGTCTACGGCACCGGCTACCTCTCATTGAAGATCACCCCTCCGGCCGCGGGCTGGTTCGTCGGCAGCTACAGGGCCGTTTTCCAGCTGAATCGCAAGGATCATGGCAGCATCGGCTTCACGGTGGCGGCGGCCAAGGCGGCAGCGCCGCCGGCTCCCGCCTACCGGACGTTCTCCAGCCCGGACCACGGGTTTTCCATGCAATACCCGGCCGCATGGGTCGCAGGGGAAAAAGGGAAGCCTAGCGTGATCTGCATGTTCCTGGCCAATGCCGAAAACAGCCCCGTTTCCAGCCTGAACGTCCAGGTCGTGCCCGTCACCGGGGCCGGCGATTCCCTCAGCAAGGAAGCGATCAACCTGGTCGCCCAGCAGCTCATCGACCAGATCACCGGCGAGCTCAAGGGCCGCATCCGCAACGATACCTGGACCACGGCCGGCATGCTTACAGGACGGGAACTGGATTCCGAGTACGCGTACGAAGGGGCCAGGATCCGCCAGCGGCAGTTCCTCACCTACCGGGCGAACAAGGTGTTCATCCTGATCCTGACCGCGGATGAGCGCGTGTACGGCTCCGTGGCCGGCCATTACCTCAACGCCGCCAAAACCCTGCAGTTTTACGGGAAGTGACCGCTGCCGGGGCCTGTGAAAAAATGACATTGCGGATTGAACCGACCTCGAGGAGGAATGAATGAAAAAAATCGTTGCTGTCGTGCTGGTCTCGATCTTGAGTTGCGGCTGCATGTGGGCCGCGCCGCAACAGGATGAAGAAGCGGCCATCCAGGCGGTCATATTGAGCGCCTATCGCGACGGGCTGTGCAACGTCGGTGACGTCGGACTGGTCAAAAATGGATTCCACCCGGAATTCCGCCTGCTGGGGATGAAGGACAACGCCCTGACCATCCTGCCCATCGCCGACTGGATGAAAATGACCGAGGCGAAGAAGGCGGCCGGCAAGTTCCCGCCCCAGGTGCCGGTCAGCATGGAATTCCCCCTCATCGACATCACCGGCAATGCGGCCATGGTCAAGGTGAGATTCCTGGTCGGCGACAAGCACGTTTATACTGATTACCTCTCCCTCTTCCGCTTCGCCGAAGGCTGGATGATCGTCAACAAGATCTATGCCGGCCATTAAGATTACGGGAAACGATCGACGGCGGACGGTGGCCGGGTAGAAAACGAAAAAGGCAAAAGTCAGAAAAGGCCATCAACAGGCGCTGCGGCTCACGCCCGCGTGCGTGATGCTCGGGGCGTGACCCCGTGGCGCTTCCCTTGCTTGCTTCCTGTGTTCCAGTTCAGGATTGGTCCAGGTGTCCCTCGCGGACCAGGGTGAAGGCGCCTTTTTCCGTGTCAAGGTCGTAGATGTTGAAGTTGGTCTTCATGTCGCAGTCGGGATCGCGCACCGCGAAATTAAGCGAGATGGAGCCCTGTTCGCCCGAAGTGATGCGATGGAACACCCGGCGCGGCCAGACCAGCATCGCCGGGCGGTCGCAGACCACCCGGCCCGCGCGCGTCACCCTCTCCGGCTCGACCACGAAGGTCTCCACGCGGCCGTGCTCGACCGTGTAGATCTCCACGGTGCGCCGGCCCTGCAGCACCAGCAGGTTGTCCTCCTGCTGGGTGTGCATGTACCATGGGCGCTTCACTCCCGCCACCGCCCCCGGGGAGGAGGCGTCGTGCTGGTGGATCACCCGGTCGATGCCGTTGATGGCCGGCAGGTGTTCCATGGGCACGAGGTCGAAGGAGACGCCGGCGGTCTTGCGGAAGGGCTTGAGTGCGATGACCCGATAGAACCCGGGTTCGTCGACGATGATGCCGTCCTTCATGCTGCCTCCCTGGCCCCCACTGACAATGGACCTGTGGTGAGATGATATGGGAATTGCCGGGATTTGGCAAGGCGCAGCCGGGGGACAAGAAAGTTTTTGCCGTCGGGCGGTCCGTGGCCAACAGGAAACCGTTGTCGATCACTGATCACTCAACAGAGCGCTTGAGGAGCTTCTACAATCTCCATAGATATGAGGCCTTGAAGAATAGCCCGCGCTTCATCTCCAGAAAGCGGTCGCCGGGGCGGTATTCGTCCTCTTCCCAGCGGAACTTCTCGTAGATCGAGCCGTAGCCCAGCTGGATCACCGTGCCCGGGATATAGGTGAAGGAGGCCAGGAGGTCGGTGAGCAGCTTTTTGCGGTAGTCGTTGTACTCGAGCACGGAGCGAAAAAAGAGGTATTTGTTGGCCTGGTAGGTGAGCTTGTTGCGCAGGATCGTATAGTCGTAGACCTTGAGGCGGTCTGCCCTGGCGAACAGGTCGGCATAGGTGAGGTGGAGCTCCCACTGAAGCTTCTCGTGGGGCAGGTAGCGGACGATGCCGGCCAGCGCATTCCCGTAGCCCTGGAAAGGCTCCTGCACGTAGCGGACCTGGTTGCCGCGGCGCAGGGCGAGATAGAGATACAGCTTCTTGCTCAGCCAGCTGTTGGCGATCAGGCGGCAGGCGCTGACGTCGAAGCGGCGGCCGAGAAATATCTCGCTGGCCGCCCAGGCCTCCAGGGTGAGTCCGGCGTTTCCCGGCAGCAGGAGGTCGAGGCCGAGCCGGCCCAGTGCCTCGTTCATATGGCTCTCGTGGTCGCGATACACGGCGCCGGTGAAGCGGGGCTTGATCTTGCGCAAGAAACCCGAGCGCGGATAGAACTTGGGGCCGATCTCGCCCTCGACTCCGCTCAGGCCGCTGCGCGTCAGGTAGCCGCTCTCGCTGAAGAAGCCGCCGCCGATGGCGAATGCGCTCGCGGCGATGTCCAGGTCGCGCGTCGAATAGGTGTAATACGCGTCCAGCGCCAGCCCCTCCGTCCTGGCCATGACCGGGTTGTCGGTGAAGGAGGCGAAGCCGTGGAAGCTGAGCATTTCCGAGCGCGAGAGGCGCAGCTGCCCGTCGACCCCTACCAGGCGGTTGAAATCGTCGCCCTGCTCGCGGCCGGTATAGAACGCGCCCAGGAAGCCGTCGGCGCTCAGGGCGCGCTTGTAGCGGAATACGGCGAAGGCGGCGTTCGCCGCCCCCGCTCCCGAATGCAGGGGACTGTCCGCGGATTCGTCCACGGAGAATATGGCCGCCAGGGTGTTCCGGGCGCCCAGTTTTCCGGACAGCTTGAACCCCAGGAGCGGGTCGACGATGCGCCGGGTGTGGACGGCGGCCGCGAAGGGGCTGGAGCCGGCCAGCTGGAAGATCTCGCCGCCCTCCATGAAGAACGGCCGCTTCTCGGAAAAGTAGAGGTCGCTGCGCAGGTTGACGTCGACCTGGCCGGCGTCGGATTCCACCTGGCTGAAATCCGGGTTCCAGGCGAGGTCGAGGACCAGCTTGGAGGTCAATCCCAGCTTGCCGGTGACGCCGAACTCGCCCCGGGATTCACTCTGCCGCAGGCGGCCCCCGCCCTGCTCATGCCTGAGGTTGTACACGACGGAGGGGAGCGCCTCCAGCAGGGTATAGCGGCGGATGTCGCGGAGCTCGAGGGGCTGCATCTGCGAGAGAAAAGCGTAGCCCTTGGCCGGGTCCATCTCCGGCACGGAGCCGTGCTCGGTGGTGCGGCTGATATAGCGCTCGAAGAAGATCGCCATCCGCACCCGCTCCCTGCCCGAGTAGCGGATGGTCTTGAAGGGGATGCGCATCTCCACCGCGTAGCCGTCGGGATTGAGGCGGCCGGCGCTCGACCAGACGAAATCGGCGCTGAAATCCTCCACGTTGCTGGCGAAGCGGCTGTCGCCCTGGATGCCCAGCGGGTTGACGTAGAAGGCGTAGAGCGCCTGCTGGTCGTTGAAGCTGTCGAGGTTGATGCAGACGAAGTCGTCGGTCATGATCGTGTCGCGGCTGGCCATGCTGGCCTTGATCCTGTCCGGCGTGCGGTCGTGGCAGCGGAAGGCGAAGTACAGGTTCTCGGCATCGTAAGCCATGTAGACCGAGGTCTTCTCGGACAGGTCCTTGCTGAAGTCGGGGATGAAAGTGCGGAAGCCGCCGATCTCCTGCGCCTCCTGCCAGGCCGCGTCGTCGAGCACGCCGTCGATCAGCGGCGGGGCCGTCAGGCGCGCCGGCTTGAGGGTGTCGTGGGCGGGCAGGGCGCCGGGAACGAGCAAGCCAATGGCTAACAGTATTAAAATGGATTTCACTGGCGCATCCTTTTTTGCTTATTACGCGAGATGGGAATTCATAGTTTTGAAGATGCCAAGAGATAAAATAAGGTTCGATGTTTGAAGTTCGATGTTCGACGTTAAAGAGTGAAGAATCAAGCGCAAAGGGTTTGAACTTGTACGGTTTTCTTGAACTTCGAACGCAAAGCGATCGCTTCGCTCTCTATTCTTAAAACTTCGAACCTCGAACTTCGAACTTTTCTTCGGCTTCAGCCCTTCGCATTGGGCTCCGGCAGCCCGCGGGTGAAGCGGTTCCAGGCGCCGCACACGAGCACCACCAGCAGCGGGTAGAGGCGCAGGGGCAGGAAGCCGAAGGCGCGGCCGGACAGGGAGAGCAGGGCCGAGACAACGCCCTTGGAGGAGCGGTAGATCAGGGCGTCGACGGTCATCTTGGCGCGGTAGCGGGCGGTGAAGGAGAGGGGGATGTAGAGGACCTCCTTGGCGGCGCGGAACACCGAGTAGTCGACCGTCTTGGAGATGAAGAAGACGATGGCCAGCACCGGCAGGACGGGAAAGGCCACGGCGCCCAGGGCGGCGAGGCCGAAGAGAAGCGGGATGGCCCCGTGCACGCGCCGCAGCGGCACGCGTGACAGCAGGAACGGGCAGGCGCCCAGCTGCAGCACCAGCGCGAACAGGTTGACCGCCGACCAGAAGTAGCCGAGCAGGGCGGTGCGCGGGTCCTGCGCCGGAACCGCGACCTGCAGGGCGCGGTGGAAGGCGATGTCCAGCAGCACCGCCACCGACTGGGCGGCGACCACGATCAGGGCCAGGCGGCGGATGGTGGGGCCGGTGCGCAGCAGGTCCCAGGCGAAGTGATCGGCCAGCTTGACCGGCGGGCGGTCCGGGGGTGTCGGCTGTGTCCCGGCCAGGCGAAAGGCCAGCCAGCCGAGGATGGAGGCGGAGGCGGTGAGGCCGGCGGCGATCCAGACGATACGCTCCGAGCCGATCCCCACCGAGAGGCGGCCGGTGAGCACGCCGCCCGTCACCGAGCCGGCCGTGCTGACGGCGATGATCACGCCGTTCCAGCGCTTGCCCTGGTCGGGCACGAAGAGGCTGTTGATGAAGGCCCATACCTCCTCGACGATGAAGACGATGTAGGCCTGGCCGAAAATGTAGAGCAGGAAGGGGGCGCCAGGGATGCCGTGCAGCACCGCCGTCGCCGCTGCGGCCAGCACCAGGGCGGAGAGCAGCAGGGTGGAGATGAAGGTGCGGGCCGGGCCCAGGTGGCGCAGCGAAATGCTGAACAGCCAGGTGAAGGCGAACATGGCCAGGGGGACCAGCATCAGCGCCTCGGGCAGGCGAGCGGCCGAGTGATGGGCCAGGAAGACCGAGGAGGAAGAGGAGCGCACCATCTCGTAGCCGGCCATGGCCAGGGTGCCGGCGGCGGTGATGGCCATTACCGGGCGGGCCGCCGACGGCCTGGCCGCGGCGTTCCCTTGGGGGACAGGATGGGACAACATTGTAATATTTTAACACAGATAAGGTTCGATGTTCGAAGTTCGATGTTCGATGTTGAAGAAGAAGGCAAAAGGCAAAAGTAAAAAGGCAAAAGTAAGAGAAGAAAATGAACGTTCGGGTGCTGCAGTAAAAGCGTCTTCGTTTGGTTCATTTGGTCATTGGAACTTGGTGCTTATTTGGAATTTGGCGCTTGTGATTTGGGATTTTAGTCTTACTGTCAGGTTTCCTGCTACCACTATCACTACCACTTGGAAATCGCTTGAGCTTCTTGCTGCCACTGTCACTGACACTGACACTGCCGTCGAGATAAAATCGCTTGAAATCAAGCCGTTTTTGAGGTATCATGAATATGGCTCGATAATTTCCCCCCAAATAAAATAAAGGACAAATCATGGAACATGAGAAAGAACTAGGCTTTAACAGCCTTCTGATCCACGGCGGCATGAGCGCGGACCCGCTGGGCAGCGCCACGGTGCCGATCTACCAGACATCCACCTTCGCTTTCGCCAACGTCGACGAAGGGGCGCGCTGCTTTGCCGGCGAGAGCGACGGCTACATCTATACACGCATCGGCAACCCGACGATCGCCGCGCTGGAGAAGCAGATCGCCATCCTGGAAAAAGGCTTCGGCGCCATCGCCACGTCGTCGGGCATGGCCGCCGTGTCGACGATCTACATGGCTTTCCTGAAGTCGGGCGACCATATCGTCAGCACCGACGCCGTGTACGGCCCGGCGCGGGGCATCATGGAATCGTATTTCAGGAAGTTCGGCGTCGAAAGCACGTATCTCAACACGTCGGACCTCGATGCCGTCCGCCGCGCCATCCGGCCGAACACGCGGATGCTCTACATCGAGACGCCGACCAATCCGACCATGGAGATCTCCGATCTCGAGGCTTGCTGCGCCATTGCCCACGAGCACGGCCTGGTGGCGGTGGTCGACAACACGTTCAGCAGCCCGTATCTCCAGCGCCCGATCGAGCTCGGCGCCGACGTCGTGTTCCACTCCATGACCAAGTTCATCAACGGGCATGCCGATATCGTCGCCGGCATCATCATCGCCAAGACCGAGGAGCTGTACCTGACCATCCGGCCGGCCATGGTGGGCATGGGCTGCAACATGGACCCGCACCAGGCCTACATGGTCCTGAGGGGCGTCAAGACCCTCGCCATCCGCGTGGCCCGGGCCCAGGAGAACGCCATCCAGGTCGCCGACTATCTCGAACGACACCCGAAGGTCGCCTGGGTGAAATATCCGGGCCTGAAATCCCACCCCCAGTACGCGCTGGCCCAGAAGCAGATGGACGGCCCGGGAGCCATGATCAGCTTCGAGCTCAAGGGCGGGCTGGGCGCGGGAAAGGTCCTGATGGACAACGTCAGGCTGGCCATGCTCGCCGTTTCCCTTGGCGGCATCGAGACCCTGATCCAACATCCCGCCAGCATGACCCACAGCAAGATGTCCCGGGAGAACCGCGAGAAGGCGGGCATCAGCGACGGCCTGGTGCGCTTCGCGGTGGGCATCGAGGACCTGCAGGATATCATCGCCGACCTGGACCAGGCGCTGGCCAGGATCTAGCGCCGCAGGCGGGCCCGGTCACGGCGCTTGATTTTAACGGCATGAAAAGGTACAGTGGACCCGCTCCCCGGCCCAGGGGGCTGGATCAAGCCATGAATATGAAAAGAGGAAAGAGAACGTCGCGGCCCGGCCCGGTCCCGGACCTGGCGACCATCGCCCGGCGCGCCATGCGCGAAAAGGGGCTGATCGTCGATTTCCCGGCGGCGGCACGGCAGCAGGCCGCCCGCTGCCGCGACCTGGGCGGCGAGCCCGATGGGTCCGGGCGCGTGGCCGACCTGCGCGACCTGCCCTGGACCTCCATCGACAACGACGATTCCCTGGACCTGGACCAGCTGGAGGTCGTCTTCGCGCAGGGCAAGGGCTACCGGCTGCTGGTGGCCGTGGCCGACGTCGATATCTATGTTCCCGCCCATTCGCCCATCGACGAGGCCGCCAGGGTCAACACCACCTCGGTGTACACCGGGGTGAAGAATTTTCCCATGCTGCCCGAGCGCCTTTCCATCGACCTGACCTCGCTGCTGGCCGGCAAGAGCCGCCGCGCCATGGTCGTGGAAATGCACATCAGCGCCGAAGGGCAGATCGTCCGCAGCCGCATCTTCCCGTCCCTGGTGCAGAACCGGGTCAAGCTCTGCTATGACGCCATCGCCGCCTGGCTGGAGGGTGAGGCCCGGGCGCCCGAGCCCCTGGCCCATGACCGTGAGCTGCGCCTGCAGGTGGAGATGCAGGACCGCCTGGCCCGCGTCCTGCGCCGGGTGCGCATGGCGGCCGGGGCGCTGGAGTTCGCCACCCTGGACACGCGCATCGAGATGGGCAGCGACGGCCGCGTGAAGCGCATCGTCAGCCGCCGCCAGAACCGGGCCGAGCGCATCATCGAGGAGCTGATGGTGGCCTGCAACCAGTCCACGGCCGCGTTCCTGGCCGGGCGCGACCTGCCGGTCTTCAGCCGCGTGGTGCGGGAGCCCGAGCATTGGTCGCGGATCGTCGAGCTGGCCGCCACGTATCACTCGAGGTTGCCGGCGAAGCCCGACGCCAGGGCCTTGTCCGGCTTTTTGCGCAAGGCGCGCCTCGCCAAGCCGGACGCATTCATGGATCTCTCCCTGGCCGTGATCAAGCTGATCGGCCGCGGCGAATACCATGTCCTGCCCGGCGGCAGAATCCCCGCGGGCCATTTCGGCCTGGCGCTCAACCATTACGCCCATTCCACCGCCCCCAACCGCCGCTACCCCGACCTGGTCACCCAGCGCCTGCTGAAATCCGCGCTGGGCGTTTGCGCCCGTCCCCTTGGGGGGCTGGCCGGAGCGAAAACGAGCGCCTATTCCCTGGCCGCCCTGCAATCCCTGGCCCGGCACTGCACCCAGCAGGAAGACGCCGCCAACAAGGTGGAGCGCCAGGTGAAAAAATGCGCGGCGGCCGAGCTGCTGGAAGACAAGCGCGGCAGCGTGTTCCCGGCGCTGGTCACCGGCAGCTCCGAAAAGGGGACCTGGGTGCGCATCAAGAACCCGCCGGTGGAAGGCAAGCTGCTGCGCGGCGACGAGCGACTCAAGGTCGGCGACCACCTGCGCGTGCGCCTGGTCGCCACCAACGTGGAGAGGGGCTTCATCGATTTCGATCGGGCCTGAGGCCGCGCATCCCGGGCGTTTCCCCGCCTCCACATCCGCAGGACCGCCCCGCCTCGTCCAGCTGGCGGGGTTTTCGCGGTGGTGACCCATAACCCGGCCTTTCGTGTTCCAGCAGCATGGGAACATCATCACGAAAGGAGGGGCCGATGGGAACAACAACGCGTGGTCTCGTGGGGGCGCTGGCGGCGCTGCTGCTGGCGGCGCCCACCGGGCTGGCCGCTGAAAGACACGGCGCCACTTTGCACCTCGACCTGCGGGACGGCCGAAGGCTGCAGGGCGAGCTGCTGGCGGTAAAAGGGGATATCCTGCTTCTGCTGGGAGACTCCGGCTGCGAGGCGCAGGCTGCGATCGGGGACGTCGCGGTGGTGCGCATTGTGCGCCGGAACCGGGTGGGCAAAGGGCTGGTCCGCGGCCTTGCGGCCGGGTTCGCGGTCGGCAGCCTGATCGGGCTGACCGCCGCGCTGGCCGATGACGAAGGCTATGGCCTGCTGTGGATGGGCATGGCCGGGAGCATGTTCGGCGGCGCCGGCGCGGTCGTCGGCGCGGGGGCCGGCCTGCTGGCGAGCAGCAACGAGATGATCAGCTGCCGGGAGAGGGACGCAGCCTGGCGATCGGCTCTGTTGAACCGCCTGCAGCGCCTCGCCCGCTTCCGCGACTTCCTGTCCGGGGGGGCCAGGAGCGGCCCGGGCCCGGAGTCCGCGCTTGCCGCCAGCCGTGCTCCCGACGAGCCGGGGAAAGTGGAATTCGCGCGCTGGCGCCTGGGGGCGGCATTCCTCCAGCTGCCGCGCGCCTACGATCAGCGTGCCCTGGGCTTCAGCCAGAGCCTCGGTTACCGGGACCCGCTTGCGCCCGTCGGAACAGGGTCGCCATGGCGCTACAACGAGGGTGGCATCGGCAGATGGGCGCGGGTAAGCGACATCCGCCTCGAATATTTCCTCACCCGGCGCCTGGCGATCGGCATGCAGCTCGATCCGTTCAGCCGGGCATCGCAGGTCTCCGGCGACAAGACATTGCGCGTCGCCGGGCAGGAAATGTCACCCTGGTGGGACATGGGGATCACCAGCAATTCCTATTTCCTGACGGCATCCTATTCCCTTGTCGCCGCCGACGGCTTCCTGCGGCAAACGGCGCTGCGGCTCAGGGCCGGGCTGGGCTGGAACCGCTCCAGCCTGAAATACTCTGAAAGCGCTTTCGCAAGGTCCGATGACGGTGATCCCGAACCCGATGTGATAAGCTACGATGCTGTTGCCAGCTTATGGCCGACGTCGTCGCTCAGCGCCCTGGTCGAAGCCGAGGCGGCGCAATACGTCAACAGCCGCTGGTCCCTGGCCCTGAACGCGGGGTTCCGTTACCTGCCGCTGCGCGTCCGCGAAAAGGAGATGATCGGGTCGATCCGCCGCCGGACGCCGCTGCCCGAGCTGGCATGCAGCGTGACCATTCCCGGGACCACCCTGGACCTCGGCGGCTTTTGCCTGGGCGTCACCCTCAGCTTGCACCTGTAGGCGTGCGCCTGGTCGCCACCAACGTGGAAAAGGCTTTATCGATTTCGATCGGGCCTGAGGCCGCTGCCAGGTTGATTTAATGGGGTTTCTTGTCTATCATAGGGGAAACGCAGCGAGCGCAAGGAGGCAGGAATGAAGGTCATTTTGATCGGAGTACTGGCGGTCTTGTTTTGCGGGCTTTGCATCCTTGCCGTGCCGGCCGAGGGGCAGAAGAGCGTGGTGATCGTCTATGGCTCGCGCTACGGCAGCACCGCGCGCACGGCCGAGTGGATCGCCGAGGGCATGGCGGGCAAAGCGGTGCTGGTGGCGGCGAAGGAAGCGGGCGACCTCAGCGGCTATGAAAAGGTCGTCCTCGGCTCGGGGATCTACGGCGACATGCTGCACGCGGACATGCTCTCTTTCCTGGAAAAGCGGGGAGATGAGGTGCGCGGCAAGCTGCTCGCCCTTTTCGTCGTCTGCGGCGCCCCGCCCGATTATGCCAGTGGCTACCTGGAGAAGTTCGCCGCCCGGTGCGGGGCCAAGCCGCAATTCGCCCGCGCGTTCGGCGGCTGGATGAAGAAAGAGCTGCTTTCTCCCGAGGATTTCAAGGGCCTCGAAGGCTACTACAAGAGCGTCAATCAGCCCTACGAAAATTACGACCGCACCGACAAGGCCAAGTGCCTGGAATTCGCCAGGCTACTTCTGGGCATGAACTGCCCGGAGAAATGATCCCACGGGGGGCGTGATCGCCCTGCAGACCGGGGGCAAGTTGACATTTGCCCCCGGGTCATCTATACATTGACTGATATCCGCTGGAGGAGACAACCATGCATGAATTCGAAGCGACCGGCTTGCTGGTCATCCTGCTGATTTTCATCATCATCCTGTTCTTTTCGGGAATACGCATCGTCCGCCCCACCCACCGGGGACTGGTCGAGCGCCTGGGCCGCTACAAGCGCTTCGCCCGCTCCGGCTTCAACTGGATCATCCCCGGCATCGACCGCCTGTACCAGGTGAACACCACCGAGCAGATGGTCGACGCCCTGCCGCAGGAGATCATCACCAACGACAACCTGAACGCCCGGGTCGACGCCCAGGTCTATTTCAAGGTCAAGTCCGATGAAGAGAGCGTGAAAAGGTCGCAGTACAACGTCAACAACTACCAGTACCAGATCGTCAACCTGGCGCGCACGACGCTGCGCAACATCATCGGCACCATGACGCTGAAGTCGGCCAATTCCGAGCGCAGCAGGATCAATTCCGAGCTGCTCAAGACGCTGCTTTCGGAAACGGCCAGCTGGGGCATCGATGTGGTGCGCACCGAGCTGAAAGAGATCGACCCGCCCAAGGATGTCCAGGAGACGATGAACAAGGTGGTCAAGGCCGAGAACGAGAAGATCGCCGCCATCGACTTCGCCACGGCCACGGAGACGGAAGCCGACGGCCAGAAGCGGGCGGAGATCAAGAAGGCCGAAGGCGTCCGCCAGGCGCATATCCTGGCGGCCGAGGGCGAGGCCCAGGCCATCAAGCTGGTGAACGAGGCGGCCAACCAGTACTTCGTCGGCAACGCCCAGCTGCTGAGGAAGCTGCAGACCCTCGAGGTCTCCCTGAAGGACAACGCCAAGGTCGTCATCCCGCTGGGCTCGGAGCTGGTCAATGTGATCGGCGAGCTTGCCGGCGTCGTGCCCATCAAGAAATAGGGCGCCGGCGGAGGCAGCGGAATGAGCAAGATCCTGAGGGCCATCGCGGCCGGCTGGGGAGCGAAGAAACTGGGCGGCGGCTGCATCTCGACCATCATCATCTTCATCATCCTGTGGTGGCTCCTGAGCCATTTCGGCGTCTTTAAATAAACGGTTTGGGGAAGGTGCTCGGCATCCAGGTCGGCGCCGCGGGCAAAAAGACTTGATCGTCCGGGGCTCCTGCGGTAAGATAGGGCCCAGGAGACCCGCACCATGAATGACGTGAACGAACTGATCGAGGAATTGCGCACGCTGATCACCGCCTCCGAATATTCCGCCTCGGAGCGCTTCCCGGCGGCCATGAAGCGCGTGGCCGGATTTCTCGCCGATGTCTTCGGCGTCGAGCAGGCCGAAGTGGCGATCCTGTGGAACCGCGGCGATTCCCTGGCCTTCGTCTGGCCGGAGTTCCTTGCCGAGGCCAGGGAGCTGCCGGTGAAGGCGAAGCTGCCCATCGCCGCCAGGATCTTCCGCAGCGGCACGCCGTTCCTCGACAATCGCTTCGTCGGGCGCGAGCACATGGTCGAGTACGAGTATGTCAAGGAAGAGGACGGCGAGTCGCGCCTGATCTGGAAACTGATGGGCGCCGCCATCGCCGTCGATGGGGAGCGCCTGGGCGTGGTGCAGATCTCGCGCAAGCGCAGCGCTTTCAGCGAGCCGGGTCCCGATTTCACCCCGGCCGACCTCGAGGCGCTGGAGAAGCTGGCCGCGCGCCTGGGGCCCAGCCTGAAGGCGGTCGTGCCTTATTGAAAAAAAAGGTTCGATGTTCGAAGTTCGACGTTCGAGGTTGAAGAAACAAGAAAACCTCTACGAGTTCGAGTTATTGTTTTATTCAGTAATCAGCTTTACCGTTTCTCAAAAATTCTAACCAGGAGATCGTTCGGTTTTGTATTCAGAAATCTTAGAACTTCAAACCTATTCTTCATCTTTCTCGTCACTTGTCACTCGTCACTTGTCACTTATCTATTTAATGGCCAATACCCCGTGAGCGCGTGGCTTGGGGATTATGCGCTGGAAGCCGGCCGTTCGCAGGCGGTTGAGCACTCCCCTGGTGACGCGACCGCCCATGGCGCTGGCCGGGTCGCCGAGATAGTGGAACATGCGGCCGCCGTTGCCCAGTACCCGCCAGGCCTGGCGGTAGAAGGCCTCGCCATAGAGGTCCCCGGCCAGGCTCATGCTGGGCGGGTCGTGGATGATGACGCCGAAATATCCGTCCGCGAAACTGGCGATCTCCTCGCTGCTGTCCCCTTGGACAAGGCGGATGGCGGGATGATGGAACAGCTCCTGCGACCAGGGGTTGGCGCGGGCCATTTCCAGGGAGCCGGGGTCGATCTCGATGGTGACCACGGCCGCGGCGCTTCCGGCCGCGGCGATGGCCGTGTAGCCGAGCCCGGTGGCGGTGTCGAGCACGCGGCCGCGCAGCGGCGCCGCCGCCCGGACCATCTCCATGGCCGCCCGCCGCGGCGAGATATCCTTGAAGCGGTGCATGGTGAAGCCCGCCAGCAGCAGGCCCGGCGCCGCCGCGGTGGGGAACAGCCGATAGGCGCGGTGGGTGGTCGCGGAAAAGCCGCGGATCTCCTCGCTGGCGTTGTCCTGCACCTTGAAGCAGCCGTTCTCCGAAGCGGCGATCATTTGCAACTGCTGCCAATCGAGCAGGAGCCTGCCGTCGGCAATGATACCGGCCTCTTCAAGCCGGACTTCCTGGCGGCTGAGTCCCAGGTCCAGGGATGTCTCGGCGGCTGTCCGGCCGCTCGCCCTGGCCTGCAGCAGCCCTGCCGCCTGGAAGCGGGACAGCACGGCGAACGGCAGCGGGTGATGAGTGGGCTCGGCCATGGTCCCGATTATGGCACGCAGGAACCTATCGTTCAAGAAAAAAGTGTCTGCCATCACCAAAAAAATGCAATAACTTTAGCGGGAAAAACCGCTCCTCAGCGAAAAAAATTAAAGCGATTGGATTTTTCCCGCTCATTCTCAGGTTTTTCGCACCCGTTGATTTAATTTGGAACAAGCGGGCGACCGGCGCCGTTACCCGACCTGGAGGAAGAGAATGAATATCAAAAAAAATGCGATTTTTATTGCCGCGTTCCTGGCTTTGTATTGGATCGTCCCCTTAGGCATCAACGGCCAGCAAGCCGCAGCCAACGATCCGGTGCTGAATTTCGATCATGCCTGGAAAACCCTGGATCGCAATTACGGCCAGTTCCTGGTCAAGCACGTCGACTGGGACGCCCTGTACCGGCTCTATCGCCCTATGGTCTCGGCAACCACGACGGACCCGGAATTGTGGGACATCCTGCTGAGCATGATGGGGCACCTGAATGACGCGCACTTGGCCCTTGCCGACGGCAAACGCCGCGTCGCCGGCGGCCGCAACAACGGCTCGTTCACGAATGATGAATTTTCCCTAAACCTGGTGAAGTCGAAATATTTGCAGGGCAAATTCACTGAAGCCCTGGGCGGGAGCTTCATCAGCGGCTGGCTGGGCGCAGGGGCCGGCTACCTGTACATCGGCGACCTGAAGGACGGTCTGGAGCCGATCACCAAGACCATCGACGCCGTCATGGCCGAGTTCGCCAAGGCCAGGGTCATGATCGTCGACGTGCGCAACAACCCGGGCGGCACCGGACGGGCCGTGGAGATCGTGGCCGGCCGTTTTGCCGACCGCCGGCGCCACTACGAAACAGACCGCACCCGCTACGGCCCGAAGCATGACGATTTCTGGCCCGAGAACTTCTGCCACATCGAGCCGGGCGGCCCGCTGCAGTACAACGGCCCCACGGTGCTGCTGACGGACCGCATCAGCGCCAGCGCCGCCGAAGGCTTCACGCTCGCCATGCGCGTGCTGCCCCACGTCACGGTGGTGGGTGAAACCACCGAAGGCGCTCTCTCCAGCCAGTTTCCCGAAAGAATGCCCAACGGCTGGACCCTGTGGGTGGCCTTCAAGGAATGCCGGGACCATGAGGGCGTCTGCTGGGACGGCGTCGGCATCCCGCCCGACCTGCGCGTCAACAACACGGCGGCCGATATCGCCGCCGGCCGCGACCGCATGCTGGAATTCGCCAAGCTGTATCTGGAAAAGGGGGCGCCGGCGCTCCAGGATGAGGCGAAAAGCCTCGTGGATGTGAAAATATCATTGGTGAATGAATACGCACGACTGGCAAAGGACAAGGGGGTCGAAGCGGCGGTCGCCATGCTCAACGCTGAAAGAACGGCAAGAAGCGGCATGTACTTCTTCTCTCCTGAGGAAGCCATGCAGGGGGCGGTTTCGTTCCTGGCCCGCCGGCAATACGCCGAAGCCCTGGGCCTGTTGCGCGCCTGCCGCGGGGACTTCCCCACGCTCGCCCACACCTATGCCATGCTGGCGCAAGCCTATATCGGCTTGGGAGATGTCGCAAGCGCCGAGACGAGCATGAAGGAGGGCGAAAAGGTCGAGCCGATGTTCTCCTGGGAACGGACGCAGATCGAGCAGGCCAGGCTGGCGCTGCGCAAGGCCCAGCTGGGCTCGGCCGCCAAGCTCTTCGGCGAATCACTGGCCGTGGGTGGGGTGCCGGCCGCGGAAAAGAAACTGAAGCAGCTGCTGAAGAGCCGCCTGAACGGCCCGGTGTTCGACGAGGCCGATTTCAACGCCCTCGGCTACAAGCTGCTGCAGGAAAACCGGCTCGAATTGTCTCTCTATGTGTTCGAGAAGAGCGCCCGGCTTTATCCCGATTCATGGAACGCCTGGGACAGCCTCGGTGAAGCGGCGGCCAAGGCGAACCGCAAGGAACAGGCGATCGCCAGTTACCGCAAGTCCCTCGAGCTCAACCCCGGCAACAAGAACGGCCTGGAGATGCTCCGGAAGCTGGAACAGTAAAAAGCCGGAGTGTTAGTGATAGTGATAGTGTTAGTGCAGGAGAAGAAAACGGAAAGAGCTTAAAAGGCATAAGTTGGAGAGGAGCATTGAAGTCTGAGCGCATGATGAAACAAAGGCAAAAGGGCCTGAATATTTCAGCAGCGCTGGTGACGTTTCAATGTCCCCGATGTGTTCAAAAGGCAGAGTGGATCAGCGCAGTGGAGGCGGCAAATGAAAAAGACCGGGCGAATTCTCCTTGCGGCTTCGCGGCACAGGCGTGGAGGATGGGTGGCGGTTCTGGTGGTTCTGTTCCTGGGCCTGCCGGCCGCGCTCGTTGCCGCGCGGCAGGGCGCGACGCTGCGCCTGCAGCTTCTGGACGGCAGGCAGCTTGACGGGGAACTGCTGGCGGTCAAGGGAGAGGTCCTGCTGCTGCTGGGCCGGTCCGGCGGCCTGCAGGCCGACATCCGCGATGTTGATGAATTGCGCATCGTGCGCGAAGGCAACGTGGGTAAAGGGATTTTCCGCGGCCTGCTGGCGGGGCTCCTGATCGGCGGCCTGATCGGGGTCCCGCTGGGGCTGTCAAGCGATTCCGATATTGGCGGGCCGCTTTTTCCGGTCGTGCTAATGGCGGGATTGGGTGGCGGCTGCGGCGCGATCATCGGCGGCGGCCTGGGAATCATCGCCAGCGGCGATCAAAGGCTCCGCTGCCATGAACGCGACAACGCCTGGAGGTGCGCGTTGCTGAAGCGCCTGCAGCGCCTGGCCCGTTTTCGCGACTACGACGGACCAGCGGCTGCCGGTGGCCTGTCCCTTGCCGGTGAGACCGTCGTGGCGCTCCCGGGGCCGCAGCCGCAGGAATTCAGGCGCTGGCGCCTGGAAGCCTCGATCGTGCAGTCGCCGGCGGCCTATACGCGCGCTGCCCGGAACTTTGCCGACGATCTCCGCTATGGAGAGCCGGTCGCGGCCGGCGCGGTGACTTCGACGCAGATAAGCCATGACGATGGCCAAAGGAGCTGGCTGGGGATGCGTGAGTTCTGCCTGGGGTATGCCATCGACCGGCGTTGGGCGCTGGGCATTCGCGTCAATCCGCTGTCCTCGCGCTGGTATCTATATGGCCGCAAGGATCTGGTGGTCTCCGGCCAGGTGCTTACGCCGCATTGGAATATGGACATCGAAAGCAGGTCTTACTTCCTGGCGGCATCCTACTCCGTCATTGCCGCCGACGGGTTCATGCGCGACAAGGCGCTGCGCCTCAACGCCGGCCTGGGCTGGAACCGGGCCCGCTTGAACTACGGGGAATATGGTTCCAGTAACGGTTCCGGCGCTCTCAACCATTACAGCATCAGGCTGGATACGCGCATGCTGACGGCACTCAGTGCCATGGTCGCGGTCGAGGCCGCCCACTATCTTAACAGCCGCTGGTCGCTGGCCCTGGACGCGGGATTCCGCTATGTACCGCTGCGCGTCCGCGGGCAGGAGCTCAGCGGTTTTATCGACAGGAAGGCCCCGTCGCCTGACCAGAGTTTCACGCTGGCCGTTCCCGGGGCCACCCTGAATCTCGGCGGTTTTTTTCTCGGTCTTAAGCTCGGCTTCGGTCTTTGAGCGGGGGTCTCAAGGCAAAAAAAGGAACCGGGGCCATTCACCCGTTGGCAGCGATCTGATGATCTTGTGAGATTTTCCGTCCTTTTTTATTATTATTGTATTGGCAGGGGAGGGGATCATGAAAAAAAAGACAATTTTAGGTTTCTTGTCCTTGTGCATCCTTTTTTCCATTATTTTCGCCATTGACCCAATGCCGCCGCTGCGCGTGATCATTGTCACCAGCCCGGCGGCCAACGCCGTTTACAGTGCCGGCCAGGCCATCGCCATTCACTGGACCTGCAAGGGCGCTGTCGGCAGCACCGTCAAGATCAAGGTGGTGCCCGAGATCGAGCCGCAGGCGGCTCAGGTCATCATCGCTTCCACGGCCAATGACGGCGCTCATACCTGGGTGAACGCTGCGGCCTTCCCGGGCAAGGTGTGGATCGAAGTGCAGACCCCCGACGGCCAGGTCAAAGGCAAGTCGGGCCTGTTCACCATTTCGCCGCCGGTTCCGCAATGGGCCGTTTACGTCAACCGGCCCCTGGCCAATTCCGCCTATTCGCTCGGCCAGAGCGTCCCCATCGCCTGGAACTGCACGGGCACGCCGCCGGCGAGCGTCAGGATCCGCGTGGTGCCGGATGCCGCCCCGCAGAATGCCCAGGTCGTCAGCGCCTCGACGGCCAACGACGGGAGCTTCAGCTGGACGCCGGAGGCAAGCTTCCAGGGCAGCGTGCGCATCGAAGTGGGGTCGCTCAACGGCAGCGTCACCGGCAAGTCGGGGCCCTTTACCATCTCGGCGGCCGGCACCCAGACCTACACCTTCCCGGTCAACCGCGTCTTTCATGGCGGCGCCTGGGGTGAGTTCTGCGATCCCCTGCAGTACCTGGGCAACGGCTTTCATGTCCATGCCGGTTCGCGGCTGACGATCCGCAGGAACCTGGCCATCACCCCGGCGGGGTTCCAGTTCTGTACCTGGGTGATCTTCCCCAATAACGGCTGCCCGAACCCGGAGACCGAGGGCAAGGCAAATGGTACCTGTTGGCCCCTTACGTGCGGTTCCCAGGCCGCGACCTGGGAACACGTGTACACCGCCCAGGAGATCGCCGAGAGCGGCAGTCTGATCAAGCTGAAGCTGCACCTCTATGGGACGTCGCGCACCGTGGCCGATTACCAGATCAGTGGCAATGTCCAGGTGACGATCAGCCAGTAAAAAGAGAAGAAGGTGCCAGTGATAGTGATAGTCTTAGGGTAAGAGAAGATAAAAAATGGCACTTTTTGCTCTTCTCGCTGACACTGACACTGACACTGTCACTGGCATTCGATCGAGTCTCCTGCAACCACTACCACTATCACAACCACTTGCAAATCGATATGGCTTTATGCCCTCACTGATTGTAAATCACTTGCCTGGGCCTGCCTGCCTGGGCATGAAGGATGTGCAATAGGCCCGGCGATCGATCTTGATCTCGCGGACGGCCCGGCCGTCGACCTGCAAAAGGCAGCGGCCGCTGTCCTGGTGGAAATAAGCGCACTGGTGGCAGAAGGTGGCGAAATTGGCATCCTGACTGGCCAGGCGGCGGAGTTGCTCCTCCCTGGCCTTCTCAACCAGCCGCTGTTCTTCGGCCTTTTTACGTACGAAGAGGTGCCGGACCAGGAAGGCGATGAAGAGGGCCAGATAGAGAAAAAACAGCGATCGCAGGCCCAGCTGCACGACCACGGGAACGAAGGCGATCATCCCGGCCAAGGCGGTCCCCAGGACCATGAGCTGGAAGCCATTGTTGGAGCCCAGGTAGGCCGCTTTAAGCGAGAAGAGGAAGACCAGGATATAAACGATGAAAACGGCGGGGTGCTGGGCGAAATAGAACAATGCCAAGAAAAGGGACAGGGCGATCAGCGAGCATATGCCCGTTTTTTTGAGGTCGCCTTTCAGGTCGAAGCCGCTGTCGCCGACGCCGATGCGATCGGCGATGAAAACGCCGAGCAGCGCGGCGGCCACGTGCCAGACATACAGCGCCAGGGCGAAGGCGATGTAGGTCGCTGGCGGCGCGGCCGTGATGATCGTCAGCTTCATTCTTTCCTCGCCTCTTTGAAAAACATTATACAGCAAAAAAAAAGCAAAAATGCCGCTTTCCCAAAAAACAAATGCCCGGCATGGGCCAGGCCGCGCTCGCCCGGGCCCGGCAGCGGTTGCGAAATGCGGGGATTTGTTATATCCTCGGGACCCGGATCAGGAAAAAAACCTGGGAGGCAACGCAAGGATGTATGGGACAACCCTGACACTGGCTGCGGTTTCGATGCTGGCGTACGCGCTGTGGCGGGCCTCGTCGCTGCCCGGGCTGCGCAAAATTCCCCGCCGCTCGTACCTGGCGGGCGCGATCGTGCTGGTGCTGATGCTGGTCGTGGGCCGCCAGCTGGGGCATGACGGCTCGGGGCCCTGGGCCGCGGTAATGGAATTCATTTCCATGAACCTGATCGGTGCCTCATTCCTGATCTTCGTCTGCCTTTTCCCCGCCGACCTCGCCCTGGGCTTCGGCCTGTTTTTTCCCCGTCGGGCGGCGGGCATCAGAAGCCTGGCGATCCTGGCCGGCTGCCTGCTGGCGCTGCTGGCGTTGTTCCAGGGGCTGCGCCCGCCGCAGGTCGTCCGCTACGAGGTGTTCCTGCCCGGACTGCCGCCGGAGCTCGACGGCACCCGGCTGGCAGCCATCTCCGATCTTCATCTCGGAACGCTGATCGGTCCGGGCTGGCTGCAGGCCCGGGTCTCCCAGGTGCAGGATTTGAAGCCCGACATGATCCTGGTGCTGGGAGATGTGTTCGAGGGCCATGGGGCCGCGCCTGACGCGTTCATTCCGGGCTTGCGCCGGCTCTCCGCCCCCCTGGGCGTCTGGGCCGTGGACGGCAACCATGGGCGGCGCGAGTGGCGGTCCCTTGCCCCGGGCCCGGTGGGACAGGATATCGTGCGCACGCTGCGGGATGAAATGGCGCAGCCGGCGCCGGGCTTGTTCCTGGCCGGCCGCCGTTACCTTTCCCGTCATGAACGGGAACGGTCCATGCCGGAGTGGAACCCGGGCAAAGCGCCCGGGGCGATGATCCTGATGGCCCATGCGCCGACGTCGGTGCATTCCGCCGCCCGCGCCGGGTTCGGCCTGATGCTTTCGGGACACACCCATGGCGGGCAGATATGGCCCCTGAGCATCGCCACGCGCATGGCGAACCCCCTGCTGGCAGGGCGCTATGACATCCAGGGCATGACGGTCCTGGTGAGTCGCGGCGCCGGCACCTGGGGGCCCAGGATGCGCCTGTGGCGCCCTGGAGATATCCTGCTGGTCATCCTGCGCACGCCGCGCCACTGAACGCTGCGCAGAGCCCCGGGCCGATGTCCGGCAGCGATTGCTTGGCTTTTTTCTGCCGATCCGCTATAGTGAAGCGCAAGCATGGAAAAGATCAACACCCACCGGGCGACCGTTTACTTCGCCGCCCAAGATCGCGAGACGGCCGAAGCGATCGGCCGCACCGCGGAGGAAAGCCTCCGTCTCGTTCATGACCATTGGGGCCTGGAGCCCACTGGCGACCTGCGACTCTATGTGATGAATTCTTGGCCGGGCTTCCTGTTCCATGCGGCCCCCGTGCCCTGGCGCCTGGCGCTGGCACTGTCCTTTCCCATCTGGGCGCTTCGTGTCAGGCGCTTGTGGCAGGTGGCCGGGGGCTGGACGCAGCGCTTCGGGCGCCGGCTGGCGGTGGGGGTCAAGCCGCCGCGATTGCTCCATGCCGGCGATCACAGCCTGGGCCGGCACGTTTTCATTCCCGGGGCAAGCATGGAGGAAAAGGTCCGGCACGTTGCCTGCCACGAGCTGACCCACGCCTGCACCTGCCGCTTGGGGCTGCCGGCCTGGCTGAACGAGGGGCTGTCGATGGTTGCGGTGGACCTGCTGCTGGGCAAGGCGACGGTGCTCCCCGCCACCGCCGCCGCCCTGGCCGCGGCCCCGCTTCCTCCTGATCGGCGCGGCTATCCCGCTTTTTCCCGCAAGAATCGCGAGGATTTCCTCTGCTATTTCGTCCTGGGCTACTGGCGGGTGCGCTTCCTTGAAGAGACGAGGCCCGGGCTGCTGAAAAAGCTGCTCCGCGAAGCTTATTGCCCGGGCGAATGGCACGGGTCCCTCGCCGCCGCTTATGCGCTGGGGGATGGGCCGTCCTGGCTTGGCATCGACCGCCTGGCTGCGACCCATTTCAGAAACCCCTCCGTCTGATGATTCCCGGCCGGCCGGCGGCTGACGGCGCTCGCGGAAATTTGAAAAAAAGCGCGGGCCGGCGCCAACCTTATGGCCGCCGGCTGCGTATCATGAGCGATGCATCCCAAGATTCTCAGCAATCACCGGAGGATTTTATGAAAAAAATCGTCAAAACAACTCTCGCCGTGGCTTTCCTTTTCGCCATGTTCCTGGGAGCGCTGCCGCTGCCGGCGCAGGACAATCCGCTATGGCTGCGCTATCCGGCCATCTCCCCCGATGGCAACAGCATCCTGTTCTGCTACCAGGGCGACATCTATAAGGTTCCCGCTGCCGGCGGGCAGGCCATCCCCCTGACCATCGGCGAAGCGTACGACGTGGCCCCGGTCTGGAGCCACGACGGCCGCTCCATCGCCTTCGCTTCCGACCGCCATGGCAATTTCGACGTCTTCGTCATCCCGGCCTCCGGCGGCGAGGCGCGGCGCCTGACCTGGCATTCCGCCGGCGACATGCCCAGCAGCTTCAGCGCCGATGACCGGCATGTCCTCTTCACGGCCGTGCGCCACTCGCTGGCGACGAACGCCAAGTTCCCTACCGCCGCGCTGCCGGAACTCTACAGCGTCCCGGTGAACGGCGGCGAGGCGACCCTCGTCCTGGCCCAGCCGGCCATGGCGGCCACGGTCAGCCCGGCCGGCGACAAGATCATCTACCACGACCAGAAGGGCTACGAGAGCGAATGGCGCAAGCACCATACTTCGGCGGTGACCCGTGACATATGGGTCTATGACCTGAAGGCGAAAAAGAATGTCCAGGTCACCACCTTCCAGGGCGAGGACCGCAATCCTGTCTTCGCCGCCAACGGCGATGATTTCTACTACCTGAGCGAGCAGGGCGGCTCGTTCAATGTTCATCAAAGCTCCCTGAGCCGGCCGGGGACAACGGTCGCCCTTACCTCCTTCAGCAAGAACCCCGTCCGCTTCCTGAGCCGCTCGGCCGCCGGCGTCCTCTGCTTCGGCTATGACGGCGAGATCTACACCCTGTCGGGAGGCGCCGCCCCGCGCCGGGTGGATGTGCGCATCGCGCAGGACGGCCGCCGCGTCCTGGAAAAGCCCGTGCCGGTCGGTGGCGGCATCACGCAGATGCGCCTTTCGCCCAACGGCAAGGAGATCGCCTACGTCTTCCGCGGCGAGATCTTCATCGGCAGTGTCGAGGGCGGCGTGGGCAAACGCATCACCAACACCCCCGGGCAGGAACGCAGCGTCAGCTTCAGCCCGGACGGCCGCACCCTGGTCTATGCCGCCGAGAGGGACAACAACTGGAACATCTACACGACCACGATCGCGCGCAAGGAGGAGCCCTATTTCTACGCGGCCACGGTCCTCAAGGAGGAGCCGCTGCTGGCCACGGCCGCCGAGGAATTCCAGCCGGAATTCTCGCCCGACGGCAAGGAGGTCGCCTACCTGGAAGACCGCGTCGTGCTCAAGGTCATCCACCTGGCCTCACGCCAGGTGCGGACGATCCTGCCTGCCGAGCATAACTATTCCTACGCCGACGGCGACCAGGATTTCTGCTGGAGCCCCGACGGCAAGTGGTTCCTGGTGCAGTTCGGCTACGTTCGCCTGTTCACCGCCCAGGTCGGGCTGATCGCCAGCGACGGCAAGGGCAAGGTCATCAACCTGACCAATAGCGGCTTCGACAGCATCGGCGCCCGCTGGGGCATGGACGGCACCATGATGTACTTCGGGGGCACGCGGGACGGCCTGGCCAACGTCGACGGCTCGCCCGTGACCTACGACATCTACGGCATGTTCTTCACCCGCGAGGCCTTCGACCGCTTCCGGCTTTCCAAGCCCGACTTCGCCCTGCTCAAGGAGCTGGAGGACAAGGAGAAGGAAAACAAGGCCAAGGCGGACAAGGACAAAGCCAGGGACGGCAAGGACGCCGCGGCCAAGAAACCCGAGCCCCGCAAGGACATCGTCATCGAGCTGGAAGGCCTGGACCAGCGCAAGGCCAGGTTCACCATCAGCTCCGCCGATATCGCCGGCGCGACGCTGACCAAGGCCGGCGACAAGCTCCTCTACCTGGCCCGCTTCGAAAAGGGCTACGATCTCTGGCAGACCGAGCTGCGCACGAAGGAGACCAAGCTCCTGGCCAAGCTCGGCGCCGAGCGGGCGGCCCTCGAGCTCGCTGCCGACGGCAAGGCCCTTTTCGTGCTGGCCGACGGCAAGGTCAGCAAGATCGACCCCGAGAGCGGCAAGGCGGAGCCCGTCGCCGTCGGCAATGAAATGCTGCTCGACGCGTCCGCCGAGAAGGCCTACATGTTCGACCATATGTGGCGGCAGATCCAGCAGAAATTCCTGGTCGCCGACCTCTACGGCGCCGACTGGGACCTCTATTACGCGACCTATCGCAAGTTCCTGCCCCATATCACCAACAACCACGACTACGCGGAGATGGTCAGCGAGATGCTCGGCGAGCTGAACGCCTCCCACACCGGCTGTTATTACAATGCCCCGCGCCTGCCCGAAGCCGACGCCACGGCCTCGCTGGGCTTCTACCGCGACTTCGCTCATGCCGGCCCGGGACTGAAAGTGGCGGAGATCCTGAGCGGCGGCCCGCTGGACAAGGCAACGCTCAAGGTCCGGGCCGGGCATATCATCGAAAAGATCGACCACCGGCTTCTTGACGGGTCGTTCGACCACGCCCGGCTGCTCAACCGCAAGGCCGGGCAGCCCGCCCTGCTCTCCGTGCTCGACCCGGCGACGAAACAGCGCTGGGAGGAGACTGTCAAGCCCGCGGCGCTGGGGGAGGAGGGAGCGCTGCTGTATCCCCGCTGGGTCCGCGCCCGCCGCGCCGAGGTCGACCGCCTCTCCAACGGCCGTCTCGGCTATGTGCACGTCCGCGGCATGAACGACGCCAGCTTCCGCACGACCATCGAGGAGGCCCTCGGCCTGAGCATCGACAAGGAGGCCCTGATCGTCGACACGCGCTTCAACGGCGGCGGCAATCTGCACGACCAGCTCGCCGATTTCCTGAACGGCAAGAAGGTCTTCGACATCCTGCCCCGGGGGCAGCTGGTCGGCTACGAGCCTTACGGCAAGTGGATCAAGCCCTCCATCGTACTCATGGGCGAGGGCAACTACTCGGACGCCCATCTCTTCCCGGTGGAATACAAGATCCGGGGCATCGGCAAGACGCTGGGCATGCCCGTGCCGGGCACGGGGACCTTTGTCTGGTGGGAGCGGCAGATCGACCCCACTCTGCGCTTCGGCATTCCCCAGGGCGGCTGGCGCACGCCGGAAGGCATCCTCTGCGAGAACAACCAGCTCGAGCCCGATATCCTGGTCAGGAACGACCCCGATGTCCTTTCCCTCGGGCGCGATCAGCAGATCGAAGCGGCCGTCCAGGAATTGCTGAAGAAGTGAACAGACCATCGTGACGCGTAACTCGTGACGCGTGACGCGAAAGAGCAGACGCCAGGTCTGCTTTTCGGGTTGATGGGTTTGCGGGTATTGGGGTTAAGGGGTCTGTATAAGGCAAGAATTCGAACTCGTTGCCCTGACTCTTTTATTCTTGAAGCCCTGACCCCTTCAACCTGCTCCGCAGCAATGCTTCGATCGCGGCGATCTCCTTGGGGACCGCGGCAGTGAGAACTTCGCAGCCGTCGGCGGTGATCACGATGGTGTCCTCGATGCGCACGCCGATGCCCTTTTCCGGATAATAAAGCCCCGGTTCCACGGCCAGGACCATGCCGGGCTGCAGCGGGGAGTCCTGCGGGCCTCCATCGTGCGTGCCCAGCCCCACGAAGTGGTGGATGTCCCCCTGCAGGCCGCGGGCATCGATCTTTTTTTCTGCCAGCTTCGCGGCCACGACCCTGCGGATGGAGGCGGCATCGGCCCCCGGGCGGCAGGCGGCGATCGTGGCCTTCTGGACCTCGAGCACCGCGCGATAGATCTCCCGCTGCTCCGGGCTGAACGTACCCGAGACGGGCCAGGTGCGGCTGATATCCATGCAGAGGTGGTCCAGGTCGGCGCCGAAGTCCATCAGCACCAGCTCGCCGGCGGCCAGGAGCTTGTCGTTGTGCTCGTAGTGCCAGGTGCAGGCGTTGAGTCCGGCGGCGACGATGGGCTGGAAGGCCAGCCCGCGGGCGCCGTGCGCCAGCACCCAGCCGACGGCCGCCGCCTCCAGCGTGTATTCGCGGGCCCCCGGCCGCGTGCGCAGCATGGCCTGGCGCACCGCCTCGGCCGACAGCCGGCCGTTGCGGCGCAGGCTCTCGATCTCGGCCTCGCTCTTGATGGACCGCATCTTCGCCAGCAGCGGCGAGACGTCGAGCAGCCGGGCGTCGGGGAAAAGCTCGCGCAGCCTGGCGGCCCGGGCCAGGTCGGGCGAGGGGTAGGCGTTGAAATGGCTGCGGGAGCGCCGGGCGATGGCCAGGCGCTCCTCGTAGCGATCGCTGTCGAGCGTGTCGCCTGGGGCCAGGCGGGCATAGAGCGCCGTGCCGGAAGCGTTCAGCCGGCGCGCCAGGAACTCGTCGAGGGCCGAGAGCCCGGCGATTGATCTCAGTCGCAGGCGTGCCGCGGCGCCGGCGTCACGCAGCAGGTTGGCGCCGCTGACCATGATCTCGCGGGCCGACTGCTCGGGAAGGAAGAGATGGGCCTCGGCCCTGGCGTTCTCCAGCACCAGCACCGTGCCGCTGTCTTCGATGCCGGTGAGGTAGTAAAAATCATTGTCCTGGCGGAAGCGGGAGCCGGGCGCGGCCGCGGTCGCGCCGAACAGGACGGTCAGCCCCTCGCCCGTGGTCGCCATCAGTTGCGCGCGGCGCCGGGCGCACTCCTCGGGTGCGAAGGGGGCGGCCGGCGCCGGATGGAGCACGCCCGCGGCCAGGCTCAGCACCAACAGCAGCAGCAGGGCCGGTGCGGCCCGGCGGCTCATGAGGGGCTCCCGGAGGCGGGCTTCCTGGCCCGGCGCATTGTCCAGCGCAGGAAGCTGAGCAGGCTGCCGCCGCTGGCCATGCCCAGGGCATAGGCGCCGACCACGACCAGGGCGATGGGCAGGGTGAGGCTCCAGCTGAAAAATGAAACAGTGATCGCCTGCATATTCTGCAGCGCGAACAGTATGGTCACGCAGGCAAGAACGACAAGCACGAACAGGTATAAAATTCTCATGGTCCCTCCACTAGCGACATCATGATTATGGCGGAGGACCGGCGAAATTTCAAGTCGGGGCCGTTGCGGCATGTCGGGTTCAGGATGACCGGGCTTCCCGCCCATCCCCGCACTTGACTTCGCCGGCCGGGTCGGCTAAGGTAAGCGGCGGCGGCGACGGTCGTGCCGGCCGCCGGGAGCATCATCGCCATGGAAGGAGCCAGCGCCCTGTTCTTCAGCTTCTGCCTGCTGGGGCTCTTTCTCCTGCTCGGCAAGGCGTTGCGCGTGGCCGTGCGCCTGTTCCAGGCCATCTACCTGCCTTCCTCGATCCTGGGCGGTTTCATCGCCCTGGCCTGCGGCCCCTACCTGCTCGACCTGCTGCCGCTTTGGGTGGGACGCGAGTGGGCGCAGGTCCCCGGACTGCTGATCAACCTGGTGTTCGCCAGCCTGTTCCTGGGCGTCGCCCTGCCGGGGGGGCGCGCGCTCTGGGACCAGGGCGGCGCGCAGCTCTGCTTCGGCATGGTGGTCGGGCTGGGCCAATACGTCGTCGCCCTGCTGCTCACCGTGCTGGTGCTCACGCCGGTTTTCGGCGTGCCACCGGTCTTCGCCTGCCTCCTGGAGATCGGCTTCTCCGGGGGCCACGGCACGGCCGCGGGCATGGCCGGGGTCTTCCAGGAGGTCGGCTTCCCGGCCGGAGCGGCCCTGGGACAGATGTCGGCCACGGTGGGCATCATCACCGCCGTGGTCGGCGGCATCCTGTTCATCAATCTCGCCCTGCGCAGGGGCTACCGCACCCTCGGCGCCGGCAAGGGCCACGGCCAGCTCCGACCCTCGACCGGCCTGCTGAGCCGGGAGCAGCGCTTTCCGATCGCCCGGGCCACCGTCTCGCCCGAATCGCTGGAGCCGTTCGCCTTCCACTTCGCCCTGGTGGCGCTGGCCGTGCTCCTGGGCTGGGTCATGCTGGGCGGCGTGCGCGCCCTGCACCCGCTGCTGCGCGGGTTCCCGCTTTTTCCCCTGGCCATGATCGGCGGCCTGCTCATCCAGGCGCTGGCAAGGCCGCTGCGCGTCGACCGCTACTTCGACCGCGACACCTTCGAGCGCATCCTCGGCTTTTCCATCGACATGCTGGTGGTGGCGGCCATCGCCACCATGCGCCTCGACCTCTTCGTGGCCAACTTCTGGCCGTTCCTGCTGCTGATGGCCGCGGGCATCGCCTGGCTGGTCTTCACCCTGGCCGTGCTGGCGCCGCGCATGTTCCCGCGCTACTGGCTCGAGCGCGGCATAACCGAATACGGAATGCAGAGCGGGGTCACGGCCATCGGCCTGCTGCTGCTGCGGCTGATCGACCCGCTGTACGACACCGGCACGGCCGAGGCCTTCGGCTTCAAGCAGATGGTCTACGAGCCGCTGCTGGGCGGCGGGCTGGTCACCGCCACCGCCCCCTTCCTGATCGTTCGCTACGGCGCCTGGCGGTCGCTGGCCCTGGCCGCCGGGATCATGGCCTTCTTCTGGTTCGTGTCGCTGTTGAGCGGCTGGTTCCGCCTGAAGCCGTGGCCGGGGGGAGCCGGAGACAGTAGTCAGTAGCCAGTAGTCAGTAGCCAGTAGACAGTAGTTAGTGGAAATACCTTCAAAGAAAAATATTCAGCGAAAGTTTTCGGGAATTGCCTTTTTACTGACTGCCAACTACTGGCTACTGACTACTTTCATTGATCGCTTGTCCCTGAAGATCAATTGGTCTATCATGACACTCATGAAGACACTGGAAGAAAGCGTGGCCATGGCCATGGACGGGTCCGACGCCGCCATCGTGCCGTTCCTGCCCTACATCCTGCAGGACGCCTGGGAGATCGGCACCGACCCAGTGGTGGTAGCCGACCTGCTGCGCCGCCAGCGCAAGGACAGCCCGCAGCTGCGCGTCCTCGACCTGGGCTGCGGCAAGGGGGCGGTCTCGGTGAAGCTGGCCGGGGAGTTCGGCTGCCGCTGCCTGGGCATCGATGCCCTCGGAGAGTTTGTTGCCGAGGCGGAACGCAAGGCGCGGGAATTCGGCGTGGAGCGCTTGTGCCGCTTCGAGCAGGGGGACATGCGCCGCCGCATCCATGAGCTGGACCGCTTTGACGTCATCGTGCTCGGCGCCATCGGCCCGGTCTTCGGCGATTACCGGGCTACCCTCGGCATCCTTGCTCCCCACCTCGGCCCGGGTGGACTGATCGTGGTCGATGACGGCTGGATCGAGGACGACAGTCCCCACGTCCACCCGCCGGTCCTGAAGCGCGGCGAGATGCTGCGCCAGATCGGCGAAGCCGGCATGCGCATCGCCGGCGAGGTGGTCTTCGGCCGCGAAAAGCTCGTGGAGGCCGACGACCAGCTGTTCCGCGACCTGGAGAAGCGCTGCCGCGAGCTCATGGAGCTGCACCCCGGCCAGAGGGAGCTGTTCGCGAACTACATCCGCCGCCAGGTAGAAGAGAACGGCTGGCTGGAGAACAGGATCACCTGCGCTGTCTTTGTCATGACCAGGCTGGAGAGCGACTGACGAAAAACGCCTGAGGCGTCACCTGCAGCGGCGTGGTTGAGAGTTGCCGACGTATTCGTGACCGGTCGCTTCCTGGCAACGACTCGTCTCGCGTCACGCGTTACAATAGTTCGCTTATTCCCCTTTGTCCCAATCTGCGATCATCTCCAGCCGCAGCTGCACGCGGCCGTCGGCCTGCCAGCTTTCCGAGGAGTTGTAGTCCCATTTCAGGTACTCGGAGCCGCCGCCGCTCTCGGTGGTGATCAGGAAGCGGTTGTCCAGGTGGCCGAAATACATGGCCTGGTCGCGCGTCGACTCCTGGTCGCCGCCGCTGGGATCGACCGGCACCCAGCCATGGCCGGGCAGGTAGACCTCCACCCAGCGATGGTAGACAAAGTCGAAGCTGGCCTCTTCGCCGCGCGCCACCACCGAGCCCACGTAGCGTGCCGGCAGGCCGGCGGCGCGGCACAGGGCGATGTAGACGAAGGCGTACTCCGAGCAGGAGCCCGAGCCGCGCTGCAGCACCGTCGGTGCGACGTCCCAGCCGCCGATGCGCTTGTAGACCATCTTGTCGTGCAGCCAGTCGTAGATGTCGCGGGCGATCCAGTAGGGATTGTCGGGATGCCGGACCGCTTCCCGGACCGCGGCCTGGATGACCGGGTCCAAGAGGCGGTACTTGTCGTCGTCCTCCAGGAAGCGGCGGCGCACGTCAACGGGGATGTCTTTCAGCGTACCCGCCTTTTCTGGGAACAGGTGGTACATGACGTCGTAGATCTTCGCCTTGACCCGCATGCGCGTCGTCGCCCGCTCGCCGGGCTTGAGGGTGGCGCGGCGAAACCGGGCGACCTCCTGGCCCCAGCGGTCGGTGAGCATCTTCTCCCCCTCCTGGAGCATCTCGACGGATTTGATCTCCTGGGTGGAGCGGTTCCTGGGCAGGGCCAGGTAAACATGGAGGTCAGTGACGGTGCCCGGGCCGAAGTTGATCACGTCATGGGTGAAGGTGACCACGGCGGCGCGCTCCCTTGAGCGGGTGGTGGCGCCGTCTGCGAACACGGCGACCTGGGCGATCTCGTCGTTCTGGTAGTCGGACACCCAGAGAGAATCCTTTGCCCAGGCCAGCCCCCAGGGGTAGGGACCGGGGGCAGGAAGGATCATCAGCACTTTTCCCGTCTCGGGATGAAGACGGTACAGCTCGTCATGGCCGCGGTCGGCGAGCCACAGGCATCTCCCGTCCCAGGCCAGCCCGCGCGGGTCACCGGCCGGGGCCTTCAGCGTGCGCATGGTCGTGCCGTCGTCGGCGCTGATCTGGAAGATCTCTTTCGTGCCGTTGTCGGCGACCCACAGCGAGGTTCCGTCCCAGGCCAGCCCCTGCGGGTCCGATCCCGGCGCCAGGATCACCTTCAGGGTGCGGCCGCTGGCCGCGTCGATCTGGTAGATCTTGCCGCAATAGTCCTCGGCTGACGTGTTGGTGAAGTCCATGTCGGCGACCCAGAGCGCCTTGCCGTCCCAGGCCAGGGCGGTGCAGAAGTAGCCCGGGGCGTCGAAGGTCGCCAGCACCCTGCCGTCGGCCGCGTCGATGCGGTAGAGCTTGTCGCTGTCGCGGTCCACAGTCCAGAAGGCCGAGCCGTCGAAGGCCAGCCCGGTGCCGAAGGCGGAGGGGGCGGCGAAGCGCCTGACGACGCTGCCGGGGCCGTACCGCCCCGCATCGACGGGGCCGGCCAGCAATGCTATCGACAGAAAAAGGATTGTCATTGCAATGAATATTGCTTTTTTCATGAAGGGCCTCCAGGAATTTTATTCTAGGCGGCGTCGGGATGTTTGTCAAACCATTGCCGCTGCTCGGCATGCGTTATGCGGCACGCGTCACGAAGATCATTTCATCTTGTGTTATAATCAATCATGCCCTCTCATGAAAAGTTTTCCCTGGCACTCATCCTCTCTTCCTGCGGACTGGCGTTGCTGCTGGGCTATTTCTTCGTCCGCCTCTACCTGCACGGCGGCAACGAACAGCTCTGCATATTGATCCTGCTGTTGAAGGTCGCCGGCCTTCTCGCTTCGTTCGTGCTGGTGCTGGGCACCCTGGACGCTCCGGTGTTCAAGCGTTTCTGCCCGAGGAATCCCATTTTTGACTGCAAGCGGGTCATCGACTCGCCGGCGGGGACGGTGCTCGGGCTGGTCCACACGGCCGACTTGGGCGTGCTCTACTTTTCCGGCACGCTCCTGACCCTGCTGATCTCGGCGTTCACCCCCGGCTTCTATTACCCGCTGCTTTGTTTGGGCATCCTCAATCTGTTCACCCTTCCCTACACGGTCTTCTCGGTCGCCTACCAGGTTTTCAGGGTGGGGAAGGGCTGCGCCCTCTGCCTCATCGTGCAGGCCGTGTTCTGGCTCGAGTTCTGGCAGTTCTATCCCTTTGTTTTCGGCACCCGGCCCGTCTTCGCCATCGACCTGCCCGCGCTGCACCCGCTGCTCATCGGCCTCGGCCTGCCCGCCGCGCTCTGGCCGCTGATCCGCCATTTGCTGGAAAAGGCGTATGCCAGACATGAAGAAAAATAGGTACAGGCCCGATGTTCGATGTTCGAAGTTCGAAGTTTGAAAAAACAGCGGGAACTTTTTTTATAAAAACAGCAATCGTTCGAACCCTTCGCTGTTTATTCTTGTCTCTTCAACGTCGAAACTCGAACATCGAACGACGAACCCGCCTTATTTCTTTCTCAATGTTTCCAGGGCGTGGATCAACGCCACCAGGTACTCGTTGGCCGGGGTGGGGATGCCGTGCTTTTTTCCCGCAGCGGCGATGGCGCCGTTGATGAAGTCGATCTCGGTGGGCCGGCCGCGGCGGAAATCCTGGAGCATGGAGGTGATGTTGTCCGAGGTGACGAAGCGGTTGACGAAGGCGGCGTCGATCTTGAGGGACACGCCCGCGGCGGCGGCCACGGAGCAGCCCTCGGCCAGGATCGGCGCCTTGAGGGGGTCGAAGCGCTCCTCGGCGACCAGGCGGTTATGCCCCTGCAGAACGACCGAGAGGGGATTGATCACCGCGTTGACCAGCAGCTTGGTCCAGAGGTCCCTGCGGATGTCGCGGCTTGCATCCACCCTGATCGGCAGCCCCTGAAGCAGGCCGAAGAACGGCGTCGCGGCGAAGGCGGGCTCGACGCGGATGTTGCCGCCGAAGCAGCGTACCTCGCCGGGGGCGACGAAGGTCACGCCCATGGCCACGATGCCGATGAAGACGTTCTCCGGGCGCGCCGGCGTGCCGCGCAGCGCCTCCAGGGCGAGTTCCCTGATGCCGTGGCCGTTCTGCAGCAGCAGGAGCACCGTCGTCGGCCGCAGCAAGGGGACGATGGCGCGCAGCGCCGCCTGCAGGTCGCCGGCCTTGACCGTGACGACGATCAGGGTGTCGTCGAGGGCAAGATCGATGGCCTCCCGCGCATCGAGCTGGACGGGCTGCGCGAACATGCCGTCGACCTTGAGCCCGCGCTCGCGGATGGCCCGCACGTGCTCGCGCCGGCCGACCAGGATAGTTTCCTGGCCCTGTTTCTGCCCCAGCGCCGCGGCGAGCACCGAGCCGATGGCGCCGCCGCCGAGGATCACCACGCGCTTGTTCGCTTCGCCTTTCATGGGGCAGTTATAGCAGATAAGGGGTAGAGAGGTAAAGGGGGAGGGGAAAAGGGACCAGGCGTATGCTGGATGGCAAGAAAAAGGGCAAAAGGCACAAGTAAAAAGGCAAAAGGCAAAAGGAAAAAGGCAAAAGTCAGAAGCAGCACACCGTATACCGAGTTCTTCTTGTCGATTGTCACTGAAAAGTGCTAAAATGGACTCCAGGAGCGTCCCATGATCCGGAAACGGCTGCTGGTCGTCTTTCCCTTGCTGCTGTTGCTTCTATTTTCCTGCCGCCGGGAAGAAGAACTTACGGTCCTGGAGCGGCTGGAAAGGATCCCCGGCCTCACGGCGACGGCCATCACCCCGCCCTCCGGCTTCACCCAGGCATTCCAGGTCGATCTCGCCCAGGCCATCGACCATGACGCCCCCCAGCGCGGCACCTTCCCCCAGCGCTTCTATCTTTCCTATCGCGGCGAGGATGCGCCGACCGTTTTCTATACTTCCGGGTACGGCATCTCCCGCAACTACGAGAGCGAGCCGGCGGCCCTGCTGCAGGCCAACCAGGTGCTCATGGTGCACCGCTATTTCCCCGACGCCGTGCCCGCGGCCGATGACTGGAGCTTCCTGACCATCGCCCAGGCGGCCGCCGACCAGCACGAGGTACGCTCGCGGCTGGCGGAGATCCTTCCCGGCAAGTGGCTGAGCAGCGGCGCCAGCAAGGGCGGCATGACCGCCCTCTATTACCGCTATCATTACCCGGCCGACGTCGCGGCCACCGTGGCCTACGTGGCGCCGATCATGAAGCAGGCCGACGACCCGCGCTTCGCCGCCTTCCTGGGCGCGCTGGGGACAACGGCGTGCCGTGAAAGGATCCGCCGCTTTCAGCGCCAGGTCCTGGGGCGGCGGACGGCCATGCTCGCCCTGGCGCAGGCCCACGCCCTGGATAGAGGCTATGCCTTCACCGTCTTCAGCGTAGCCGAGGCATTCGAGTATGCCGTCAGCGAGTATCCCTTCGCCTTCTGGCAGTACGGCAGCGGCGACTGTGGCGTCATTCCCGCCGAGAGCGCCTCCGACCAGGAATTGTTCAACCACCTGGTCGCCGTCTCGCCGCTCTCTTTTTACGCCGATGCCGACTACAGCCACTATCGCCCGCTCTTCTACCAGGCCTACACCGAGATCGGCTATTGCCCCTATGTCGTCGACGGCATCCGCGACCTGTTGCTGGCGGTCCCCGAGCCATCCTACCGCGCCTTCGCCCCGCGCGGCGTGGAACTGGCGTTCCGCCCCGAGGTGATGGGGGCGGTTGTGCCCTGGCTGCAACAGCAGGGGACGCGCATCGTCTATATCTATGGCGGCAACGATCCCTGGACGGCGGCGGCGCTCCACCCGGCGCCCGGGCTTGACGCCCTGCAGGTGGTCCAGCCCGGCGCCAACCACAACGTGAAGATCAGGGACCTGGACCAGAGAGGGGCGGTGATCGCGGCACTGGAGAGGTGGCTGCAGATCGACATCGATGAGACCAGGCTGGCCGGCGTTGCCGGCGCTGAGGGCAGGGAGAGGTTTTAGAGCTTGCGGCAGGTTCGCTGTTCGGAGTTCGACGTTCGAAGTTGAAGAAAATCACGAACAATAGGAATGGGCAACTTCCTGCAGGGTCCCCCAGCGAGGGCCTTCAGGAAAGTGATGAATGGCAAGAAATAAAAAGTCGCAGGCATTGGTTCGATCGATTGCTGCTCCTCGTCAATTTTCACGCCAACGGAAAGTCCAGCCATCCCATCTCTTCTTCAACAGCCTCCGGGGTGGCGGATGCGCCTATGGAATCGTAAAAAAAGCACAATGTCTGAGATTTTCAATCAAATCCTCGATCTTATTATTACAAGGAATGGCTGGGGAGGTGCGCGGATGAAAAAAACACTTTGGATTGCCGTATTCTCTGTCTTGGCCCTGAACTGGGCGTTCGGCGCTACGGTCAACGTCATCCAGCCCGCAGCGGGCAACTCCTGGGTCATCGGGGGTACGCACGTTATCCGCTGGAGCCATGAGGGCTTCGCGGACCCGGCTGCGGTCCGCGTGGTGATCCGGCTGCGCCAGGGCGAAACGACCATTTGCACCATCGCCCAGGATGTGCCGCTTAACCAATTGAGCTACTCCTGGAATTCGGCGGCCTGCACCGGATTGCAGGCCGGCACCTACTCCGTGCGCGTACGCGTGCTGCCCCTGGAGGAGCAGATTTGGGGGGACAGTTCCGTCTTCACCATGGCGGCAATGCCTGTATTCCAAAAAATCCCTGAAAAAGAGGTCTTGCCAGGCCGGTTGAAATTGCCGGACCTGCTGGTGGATAAGTGCTGGATCGTCCCCGAGCATCCCAACCTGAACGATACGGTGCGCCTCCATGCCCGCCTGCGCAACGCCGGCCAGGCCCCGACCGCCAAGGCCCACGATGCCGATATCGTCGTCCGCGGGCCCCAGGGATTCGCCCAAGTCACGCGTACCTTTCGCGTCGAGCCGCTGGCGATCGATGAATCCCACGAAATTTTCCTGGATTATTCCTGCAGCCACTGGGGAGTGGTGTCGGCGACCGTCACCCTGGACAGCAGATCCGAGATTCATGAAGCGAACGAGAGCAACAATGAGGAAGTCTACCCCCATTCTGTTTCTCCGCTTCCCGATCTGGTGGCCTGCATGGGTACCCCGATTTGCGTCGACATCCTGACAAAAAAGAAGATCTGGGTGGTGGCTGTGAACCGTGGGCCGGCCGAGTCGCCGCCTTGCCGCTTGCGCTGGTACGTGGAGCAGAACGGCGTCGTCTACCGTGACGTTCCGCGCCTCGAACCGGGCCAGGAGCAGGTTTTTCACCGCGAAGTGAGGTTTGACACCAAAGGCAAGAAAGACATGGCCGTCATCGTCGATTGCGAGCACAACGTGCAGGAATTGAGCGAGGGAAACAACAATATGGAAGGGGCGGCCTACGCTTCCATGATCAATGAATTCCGCGTCTGCATCCCGGCCAAGGCCTGCGCCGACGGCAAATAACGGAAAGAGATCTCGCACTCTCTCGCCGGATGCGGGCGGGAACGGGTGCCCGGGGCATGTTGAAAGCCCTTTCATCTGCCCGGAGGAGCCGCAGAGACTTCCATAATCGGCTTACGGCCCACGGTGGACAGTAAGATAAATCAGGCACCAAAGAAAAAGCAATCCCAATGCCGGAACGCTTGAAAGGTAAAAGAAAAAAGTAAGGATATTTCCGCAATGGCTCGCTTCTTGATTATTCATTTTCCTTTGAGGAAATCGCTTGTGAATAAAGGAATTCGTGATTTGAATATTCTTAGCGGTCCGGCATCGGCAGCGTATCGTCGATGGTTATCCCCAGGTCCTGCGCTGCGGCCTCATCCACGACCTCGGCTCCCTTGAGCAATAACCTGGCCGGGCCGGTGAGGGTTACCTCCGGGAGCAGCGAGTCATGGTCAAGCTGGATGATCCATTCCCGTGCCAGCATCTTGGCGGCCACGTCGGCGTAGTAGCGCTGCAGCCAGGGCCGCAGGCGCTGGTCGTCGCCGAACAGGGCCATGAAGCGCTTGGGACGGGGGATGATCGCCGCCATGAATATGGCCTCGGCCAGGGTCAGTTCCTCGACGTCCTTGGCGAAATAGAATCGCGCCGCCTCCTGGGCGCCGTAGACGTCGGGCCCCCATTCGATGATGTTCAGGTAGGTCTCCAGCATGCGCTCCTTGCCGACCAGGCGGTTGGCCTCGATGAGCCAGGTGATGAGCAGCTCCTCCAGCTTGCGGGCGATGGTCTTGTGGCGGCGCAGGTAGAGGTTCTTGACCAGCTGCATGGAGATGGTGCTGGCGCCGCGCACGAAGCGCCCGGCGCGCAGGTTGGCGACGATCGAGTTCTTGAAGGGCTCGAGCAGGAAGCCGACGTGGCTGAAGAAGGCCCCATCCTCGGAGATCATTACCGCGTACTTGAGCGAAGAGGGAATGCGTTCGAGTGAGCGGAAGGAGGGGTTCTCGGGCCCGACCATGAAGGAGCGAGCCGGCCGGTCCTTCTCGTAGGGCGTGTAAAGGAAGGGGGATGCAAAGTGGCGCAGGTCGGCGTTGCCGAAGCGGCGGATGCGGAAGCCGCTCTTTTCCAGGCCGACGACGAGATCGAGGTCCTCGGGGCGGGAGAGGTCGATGGCGAAGCCGAGGTGAAAGACGAGCTCGCCGCTGGTGCGGATGCCCGCCAGGCGGGTGAACAGCCCCGCGGGCAGCGAGGCGAAGAGGTCGTCGGCGGCGAAGCGCGTCACCGGGACCTCGATCTCGACCTTGCGGGTGGGCCAGGTCGTGAGCTTCACCCGGGGCTGGAAGGCCATGCGGTTGAAGGAGATGCGGCTGGGCGCGGCCAGCTCGATGGAACCCGGGTCGATGCGCAGCGCGAAGTCGAGGGCGGCGCTGTCCAGCACGACGTCGGCGGCGGCGATGCGCGGCTGGTTCAGCACCAGGCCGGCGACGGCCAGGGAGCCGTCCAGGCGCAGCACGCGTCCGCTGCGGCCGCGGCTCTGCAGGCCGATGGCCAGCGAACCGAAGCCGACCTTCAGCCCCCATTGGCGCTCCAGGAACGGCAGGGCCGCCGCCGCGCCGCCATCCGGCAGCAGGCGCAGATCGAAGCGCTTTTTGCCGCGCCCGACGCCGCCGGCCAGGGTGCATGACCATTTCCGTCCCTGGTCGAATACCTCGAGCGTCGTCGTGAACGCAGGGCCGCCGAGGGCCAGGCGCGGGATGTACAGGGCCTGGCGGACGTCGGCGAATGCGCTGTGGATGAAGACGCGCTCGATGAGCAGGCTGTCCGGGATGCGGTTGAAATACAGGTCGAGCAGGCGGGCGACCGTGGCCCCGTAGTCGGGTGCCGCGCTTGTCCCTGAGGTATTCCCTGCCTGGCCCTGTTGGGCGGCCGGGGGCGGCGCAGTGGGACCGGGCGGGGAGGCCGCGGTGGCATCGGCCGGCAACCGGCCCAGGTCGACGCGCAGGTCGCCCAACGCCAGGTGCTTGAGCCGCACGCGGCCGAGGAGCAGCCTCCAGAACGAGGCCGAGACAGATATCCGGCCCAGTTCGACGGCGTTCGCGCCGGAGCGCAGGCGCACGCCGCTGAGCTCGACCCCGGCCAGGCCGTGGAAGCGCGCTTCATTGACCGTAACCACTGTCCCCGGGCTGCTTTTTGCGAAGGCGCGCAGCTTCGCATCCAGGATGCCGCGCAAGGCGGCATTGCGGAATGCGAAGAAAGCCAGGCCCAGGAAGACAAGGGCTCCCAGCGCCGCGAGGCCGGCCATGCGCAGGACCTTGCGCGTCCTTTTTTCGGCCAGGAAGCCGCGCAGCGCCGCGATCTGCCGCTTGACGGCGGCCCACCAGCGGGCAAGGGTGGGCAGCGCCGGCCGCGCCTTGGCGCGCGCCGCGGCGATGAGCGTTCGCAGATGCTTCAGAAGATCGGCAATCCTGGGGATGGGAGCGCCTCCTTGAGTCGGTTGATTTTAATATATTCAATGCGAAAATGGAACATTATGGCGATCGGCCTGGCGAATCTGTTTTTAACAATATGTTATAATAAACAAAATGATCCCATTCGAGCTCAATGGTCAGCGCATCGAGTACGCCGGCGAAGAAAATCGCTCCCTGCTGGATTTCCTGCGCGGGGAAATGGGCATCACGTCGGCCAAGGACGGCTGCTCCGGGCAGGGGGCATGCGGCGCCTGCCTGGTCGAGCTCAACGGCCGCCCGGCCCTGTCCTGCGTCACGCGGATGAAGAAGGTCGCCGGCGGCAAGGTCGTCACCCTGGAGGGGCTGCCCGAGCCCCTGCTGCGCACCCTGGGCCAGGCCTTTGTCGAGAAGGGCGCCGTGCAATGCGGCTTCTGTTCCCCCGGCTTCCTGATGCGCACCAAGCTCCTGCTGCAGGAGAACCCCGCCCCGGAACGCCGGCAGATACTCGACGCCCTCAAGCTCAACCTGTGCCGCTGCACCGGCTATCTGCGCATCATCGAGGCCATCGAGAGCGCCGCCGCGCTGCTGGCGGGCGCCAGGCCTGCGGCGGCCGATGTCAACCAGGGCATCGGCGGACGCCAGGACAAGTACGAGGCGTGGGAGACGGCCGTCGGCCGCAGGCCGTTCGTCGCCGACCTGCGCATTCCCGGCATGGTCTTCGGCGCCCTGAGGTTCTCCGACCATGCCCGGGCGGTGGTGCGCGGGATCGATACGGAGACGGCGGCGAAAATGCCCGGCGTGCTGCGCGTCTTCACCGCCGCCGATATCCCCGGCGAGCCGCTGACCGGGCTGATCGTCGCCGACTGGCCGTTGATGATCGCCGCCGGCGAAACCTGCCGCAGCGGCGCCGATGTCCTGGCCGGGGTGGTGGGGACTAGCGAAGCGAATGCCCGCGCCGCCGCCGGGGCCATCCGCGTCGACTACGAGGTCCTCGAGCCCCTGACCGACATGCTGCAGGCGGAGCGCAGCCCGATCCTCGTTCACGAGCAGGGCAACCTGCTGGAGACCTGCGTCATCCGCCGCGGCGGCGACGTCGACGCCGCGCTGGCCGCCTCGGCCTTCACCGCCTCGGGCACGTTCCGCACGCAGATGATCGAGCACGCTTTCCTCGAGACCGAGGCGGCGGTCGCCCTGCCCGAGGAGGGCGGCGTGCGCCTGTACTCCCAGGGCCAGGGGGTCTACGAGGACCGGCGCCAGGTGGCCTCGCTGCTGGGGCTGCCCGAGGAAAAGGTGCGCGTCATCCAGGTGGCCAACGGCGGCGGCTTCGGCGGCAAGGAGGACATCACCGTGCAGGGCCATGCCGCCCTGTTCGCCATGCTGCTGCAGAAGCCGGTGCGCGTGCGCCTGGACCGCCCCGAGTCCATCCGCATGCACCCCAAGCGCCACCCGCTGGTCATGGAATACGCCCTGGGCTGCGACCGGTCCGGGCAACTGACGGCGCTGCGGGCCAGGATCATCGGCGACACCGGCGCCTACGCCTCGGTCGGCACCAAGGTGCTGGAGCGGGCCGCGGGCCACGCCACGGGCGCCTACCATGTGCCAACCGCGGATATCGAGGCCAAAACCGTCTATACCAACAATATTCCCTGCGGCGCCATGCGCGGCTTCGGCGTCAACCAGGTGACCTTCGCCATGGAGAGCTGCCTCGACATGCTCTGCGAGCAGGGCGGCTTCGACCGCTGGCAGCTGCGCTACGACAATGCCCTGGACATGGGGCGCATGACCGCCAGCGGCCAGGTCCTGGGCCCGGGCGTCGGCGTGCGCGCCTGCCTGCTGGCCCTGAAGGACGAGTTCTACGGGTCGCCGACGGCCGGACTGGCCTGCGGCATCAAGAACACCGGCATCGGCAACGGCATCAGCGACGACTCCGAGGTGAGGATCGACGTCGTATCGGGCTCCAAGCTGGTCATCCAGCACGGCTGGACCGAGATGGGCCAGGGTGTGCACACCGTGGCCCGCCAGGTGGTCTGCCAGGAGACCGGTCTCGAGCCTGCCATCATGGAAGTGCGCGTCGATACCGCCTCCGGCGCCCGCAGCGGCATGACCACGGCCTCGCGGGCCACCTCGCTGGTGGGCAACGCCCTGATCGCGGCCTGTTCCGGCCTCAAGCGCGACCTGGAGCAACAGCCTCTCTCCGCCCTGGCCGGCAGGTCCTACCGCGGGCGCTGGCGCTGCGACTGGACAACGATGCCGCGCGCCGCGGATGCGCCGGCCGCCGGCAAGGTCGTCACCCATTACTCGTACGGCTATGCCGCCCAGCTGGTGCTCCTCGACGGCAAGGGCGCGATCTCCCGGGTCATCGCCGCCCATGACGCGGGGCGCATCGTCAATCCCGTCCTTTTCCAGGGACAGATCGAGGGGGCGGTGGTCATGGGTCTGGGCTACGCGCTGAGCGAGGACCTGCCGCTGCGGGACGGGCTGCCGCTGAGCTACCGCCTGGCCGACCTGGGCCTGGCCAAGGCCGGCGACGTGCCGCCGATCACGGTGATCGGGGTGGAGGTCGCCGACGAGCACGGTCCCTACGGCGCCAAGGGGGTGGGCGAGATCGGGCTGGTGCCGACCGCCGCCGCCGTGGCCAACGCCTTCTGCCGCTTCGACGGCAGGCGCCGCTTCCGGCTGCCCATGGAGCGGCAGGAGAAAACACGATGAGCCTGTACCTGCGCGACGCCGTGGTGGTCGATTGGCGGACCCTGAAGTTCACCCCGGGGCATCTTGAAGTGGATGAAGGCGAGAGCGGCGGCGTGCGCATCATCCAGGCCATCCCGGAAAAGCTGGGGGCGGACGACCGGGTGCTGGACTGCCGCAACCGGCTGGTCACCCGCTCGTTCGCCTGCGGCCACCACCATGCCTATTCCGCGCTGGCCCTGGGCATGCCGCCGCCGGCGCAAACCCCGGCGGATTTCCAGCAGAAGCTGCAGCACGTCTGGTGGAAGCTCGACCGCGCCCTCGATCCCGAGCTGGTGCTGATCTCGGCCCTGGCCACGGCGCTCGAATGCGCCAGGAACGGCGTCACCTTCGTCATCGACCACCACTCCTCGCCGCACGCGGTCGAGGGCTCGCTCGACGCCATCGCCGGCGCCTTCGCCGAGGTCGGCATCGGCGTGCTGCCCTGCCTGGAGCTTTCTGACCGCGACGGCGTCGCCGCCTGCGAGAAGGGGCTGGCCGAGACCGGCAACCGCCTGGCCAGCGGCAAGCCCTGCCTGGTGGGGTTGCACGCCTCGTTCACCGTCGGCGACGACCTGCTGGCCAAGGCCGTCGCCCTGTCCCAGAAGTACCTTTCGGGCATCCATGTCCATGCCGCCGAGGACCCCGTCGACCAGGAGACCACCTTCGCCTATTACGGCTGCCGCGTGGTCGAGCGCTTCAAGGAGGCCGGCGTCCTGGAGTCGGCGCGCACCATCCTGGTACATGGCCTGCACCTGGACCGGGACGAGCGGGCCATCCTCAAGGGCTCGCCGGCCTGGGTGGTCGAGAACATGGAGAGCAACCTGAACAATCGTGTCGGTTTCTTCCGCGGCGAGGGGCTGAGCAGCCGCGTCATGCTCGGCACCGACGGCATGCACTCCGACATGCTGCGCTCGGCTCAGGCCGCTTATTTCGGCGGCATCGACCCCGAGCGCGCCGGCCTGACCGAGATCTATTCGCGCCTGCGCCGCGTGCATGACTACCTGCAGGAGAACGGCTTCAGCGGCGACGGCGAGAACAACCTGGTCGTCCTGGATTATCCCTCGTCGACGCCGGTGAGCGCCGAGAACTTCCTGGGCCATCTTTTCTACGGGCTGGGCGCGCGCCATGTCGACAGCGTCATCGCCCGCGGCCGGCTGATCGTGGAGAACCGCCGCGTGCTCACCGTCGACGAGGAGGCGGTGCGCGCCATGGCCCGCGCCGGCGCCGAAAAGCTCTGGCGGCGGATGGCCGAGACGGCCTAATAGCGGAAGCTGGAGCCGCCGATGAACTCGCGCAGGGGACTGAAGAATTGGATCCATCTGGGCTGACGGACAATTCGAGCTGCATCTATTGCAATTTCAAACTGTTTTCTTTAGCATTCCATTATGGAGAAAATCGATTTTCCTGATTGTGTCTATTGTGTCGCCTTGCGGGGACGCGGGTGACACTGGAGTTTAAGGTCTAGGGCCCGAAAAGAGGGATGTCCAAGAGGATCCCATGAAGTCCATCGTGCCCCGGTTTCCGTTCTGGTCCTATTACCTACTGGCCCTGGCCATCGCGCTGGGGGTGATGGCCGCCTATGCCCTCCTGATGGCACTCGATCCGGGAGTCCTGACAGTGATCCCGGAGTTCCAGCAGTGGCTGGCCGGGCACCAGCGCTACTCCAACCTGACCACCATCATTGGGTTCGCCATCGACGGCGGTCGCGGGTCGGTGCTGCTCATCCTGCTCTTTGCCGCTGCCCCGACACTGGCCGCCGGGGTGGTGACCTGGAAGGTCGGCGGACGGGCGGGGTTGGCCTCCTGGCTGGCCCGGCTGCGGCCCGGAGCCCCGGGGATCCCCCGGCGCAGGCTCGTCGCCCTCTATGGGGTATTGGCGGGATTTTACCTGGCGGGACTGGCCGGGTACGTGTGGCTGACCTTCGCCTTCGCCCCGGCGGAGAATGCGGCCACCATCTGGGCTATCCTTGGCGGATCGGTGCCTGCGGCCATCGGCATCGCCCTGGCCGGAGCTTTCCTCGACGAAGGCGGCACGCTCGAGGAAATGGGTTGGCGGGGCATGGCCATGCCGTTGTTGCAGGAGCGCTGGTCGCCGTTGTCTGCCGCCCTGCTCCTCGGCCTGTTGTGGTGGGCGTGGCACCTTCCGCGCGAAATCCCGGCCCTCCTCGCCGGTGTTCCCCTGGCTCCCTGGCTTGCCGGACAGGGCGGTTTCGTCCTTCTGACTCTGGCGCTCTCGGTCGTCATTGCCTATTGCGTGAACCGCGCCGGGGGCAGCGTGTTGCCTGCCATCTTGATCCATGGGGGTTCCAATTTCTGGAGCAAGGCCGTCGCCACCCATGTCAATGCCATGTTCCAAACCGATGTGCGCAACTGGATCGTGGTGGCGGGTGCCCTAGTGGTTGCCGGGATCGCCGGCCGCCAGTTGGGACGCGTTCCATCCAACCAGCCGCCGGCCCGGACGGCGTTGGGGCTTCCTCCGAAGGCTGGCGATTGACAAAGGAAGCTCCTTTCCCTAGAATCCCGCAGAGAGCGAAGCAGCCTGCCCAGACCGGCTCCGACCGGCCGGTACCAGGTGGCATTCAACGAGGAAGCGTCATGGATTGTCACGCATCGGTTGTCGAAGCCATCGGCAATACCCCCTTGGTGGACCTGGCCCGGTTCACGCAGGGCCTGGATGGCCGGATCCTGGCCAAACTGGAATACTTGAACCCCGGTTTCTCCAAGAAGGACCGCATCGCTCGCCAGATGATCGAGGATGCCGAGGCGGCCGGCGAGCTCAGTCCCGGGCAAGCGGTGGTGGAGCTGACCAGCGGCAACACAGGCACCGGGCTGGCCATCGTCTGCAGCGTCACAGGGCACCCGTTCGTGGCCGTAATGTCGCGGGGCAACTCGATGGAGCGGGCTCGCATGATGTGTGCCCTGGGTGCTGAACTGGTCCTGGTGGACCAGCTCCCCAGTTCGCAGCCTGGCCAGGTTTCGGGTGGCGACCTGGATCTGGTGGAACATGTGGCGCAACGTCTCACCCGCGAGCGGGGGGCCTTTCGTGCCGACCAGTTCCATCATCGTGGCAACGTCCGGGCCCATTATTTGCATACCGGCCCCGAGATCCTCCGGCAAACTGCCGGGAACTTCGACGCCTTTTGCGACTTTGCCGGCAGCGCCGGGTCCTTTGCCGGCTGCACGGCGGCCTTCAAGGAGCACCGCCCCGATATCCGCTGCTACCTGGTAGAACCGGAGGGGGCCTCGGTACTGGCGGGAAAGCCCGCGATCCGTCCCAACCACAAGATCCAGGGCGGAGGGTACTCCATGACCGATCTCGTATTTCTGGACCGTGCCCAGGTTGAGGGATACCTCCCGGTCTCCGACGACGAGGCGGTGTCGGCGGCCCGCAAGCTAGCCCGCACCGAGGGCATCTTTGCGGGGTTTTCCTCCGGCGCGAACGTTGCTGCTGCGGCTCGCCTGCTGGCGGGCGAGTTGCGGGGGAAAACGGTGGTGGTGTTGCTCAACGATTCCGGGCTGAAGTACCTGAGTACCGACCTGTGGGGATGAAGGATATCTCCGCCCACGCCTGGGAGCTGCATCGCCGGGCGGTCGTCATCGACGGCCACAGCGACATCCTGATGGCCCTGGCCGATGGGACCACGCGCCTGGGCAGCCAGTTGGCTGTGCCCGATCCCTCCAACTGGGTTTCGCCGTTCCCGCCGCTGGAAGCGACCGAAGTCCCCCCGGGGCCGCTCACTCCCACCCAGCATACATTGTGCTTCGGCTCAGCCGGACAGTACAGCATCCCGCAGTTCGTCGCCGGGGGTATCACTGTTCAGGTTTGTGCGATCTACATCGACGACAAGTATTTGGGGTGCGCCTTGCAGCGGGGACTGGAGATGGCCTGGTGGCTGCACCATGAGGTGCGGGCCAATCCAGGGTTCGAGCTGGTTCGCCAAGCCGTGGACATCCCGCGCCTGAAGCAGGAGGGGAAGACCGGCGCCATCCTGTCCCTGGAAGGGTTAGAGGCGCTGGGCAACGACCTGCGCTTCCTCGATATCTACGCCCAGCTCGGGCTGCGCATGGCCAGCCTGACGCACAACCGGCGCAACCTGTTCGCCGATGGCCCCCAACCCGGGGTTAGGACCGGCGGATTGACTGAGCTGGGCCGTCAGGCCATTTGCCGCATGAATGAACTGGGCATCGTGGTCGACCTGGTGCATACCAACGAAACCTGTTTCTGGGAGATCCTGGAACTGGTCAAAGCGCCGGTGGCGATCTCCCACCTCAGTCCCTATGCCTTTGCCCGCTGGCGGGGGGAGCCCTGGCCCTGCCCGCGGTTCAATCCCCACCAGGATCGGGCGGCCCTCGAAGCGGTGGCTCGGAACGGCGGGGTCGTGGGCCTGATCTACTTCGGCTTCGAGACCATCGATGCGGTGGTGGAGAACATTGAACATCTGCTGGAGTTGATCGGTCCTGACCATGTTGGCCTTGGCTCCGATTTCTGGGGTGCACAGTTTGCCCCGCGGGGGCTGGAGGAGATTTCACAGGTCCCCCGGCTCACCGACCGACTTGTCGCCCGCGGTCATGCCGATGAGATTGTGCTCAAGCTGCTGGGCGGCAATTTCCTGCGGCTGTTCCAGCAGGCATGGACGGACCCGCGGGTGGGGGGATCCCGATGAGAAGCGAATCGGACCTGCTCGGCACGATCGAAGTTCCCGGGGACGCTCTCTTTGGGTCGCAAACCCAGCGGGCCATTGAGAATTTTCCTTTGCTCGGCCAACGGAGCATTGGCAACTACCCAACGTTGATCCAAGCCCTGCTGACCATCAAGAAGGCTGCGGCGATCGTCAACGGCGAGATCGGCTGCCTCGAAGCCCCGATCGCCGGGGCGATCCAGGCTGCGGCCGACCGCGTGCTCGCCGAGAAACGCTTCGACCAGTTTCCAGTCCATTTCCTGCATGGCGGCGGCGGAACTTCGGCTAACATGAATGCCAACGAAGTGCTGGCGAACCAGGCCGAAGTCCTGCTCGGAGGTCGCTGCGGCGAGTACCGCCGGGTCCATCCCAACGAACACGTCAACATGAACCAGTCGACCAATGACGTATATCCCACCGCCTGCCACATGGCGATCCTGCGGGCCTATCCCCCCCTGCGGTCGGTGCTCGAGGTCCTGAGGGACGTGCTGCTGGCCAAGGGCCGGGAATTCCAGCACACCCAGCACCTGGCGCGCACCTGCTACCAGGACGCGGTGGACATCACCTTCGCCGACTTCTTCGGGGGCTATGCGGCCTTCGTGAACCGCAGCCTGTCCCGCCTGAACCTGGCGGTGGCGGCGCTTCACTCCGTCAACCTGGGCGGCACCATCGTCGGGCGTGCCGGCGACGTGCCTGCCGAGTATAACCGCAGGATCATCCCGCTGCTGCGCAGGGTGACGGGAGACGAGGGCTTTCATCAGCCGGAGAGCCTGTTTGATGCCGCCCAGAACGCCGACGAGATGGTGAACGTCTCGAGTCAACTGGACTTGCTGGCCCGCGGCCTTTTGAAAATCGCCCAGGATCTCCGGGTGTTGTCCTCGGGACCCGAGGCGGGGCTGGGCGAGTTGCTGGTCCCGGCGGTGCAGCCGGGGTCCTCCATCATGCCCGGAAAGGTGAACCCGGTGATCCCCGAGTTCATGATCCAGGTCGCCTTCAAGGTCATGGGCAACCATTCGACCTGCAGCCTCGGGCTCAACCATGGCGAACTCGACCTGAACGTGTGGGAGAGCAGCATGGTGTTCAGCATCCTGGACAGCATGGAATTGCTGGGGAGCGGAATCGACGCCTTGACCCGCCGCTGCCTGGCCGGCATACGCGTGGATGGCCGGATCAATGCCGGGCATGCCGATTCCATCATCCCGCGGCTGACCCGCCTGATGCATCGGTTCGGGTACCAGCGGGTCAACGATGTCTGCAAAAAGGCCGGTGGCGACTTGCCGGTCCTGAAAAAACTCCTGGACCAGACCTTCGGCAAGTAGCGCCGCCCGGGGAATACATGTCTCTTTGCCTGTCTTTGGGTATGTCTTTGAGGGACCGTGCCGGGTTATGTGTTTTCAGGATGATAGACTGATTTTATGAGCACGACGGTCGACAAGGACGAGGTCATGGCCTGGCCCGCGCCGGCGCCGAAAAGCTCTGGCGGCGGATGGCCGAGACGGCCTAGCAGCGGAAGCTGGAGCCGCCGATGATCCCGCGCAGGATGGAAGGCGGCGGCGCTTCGTAGGTTAAGGCCGGCTGAATGAGAAAGTTGCGAAGATTCTCGAAGGTTCCTTCCAGATGCCGGCTCGATTCCCGGCAGCGCCCCATGGCTTTCTTTTATGTCAGCGAGGAAATGCTGAAGCGGCTGGAGGAGTACGCTCCGGTCAGTTCTTCACTCCTCCCGGTTCAAGATGGCTGATCAGGTAGCGGGTCAGCAGACGGTAGAGGTGCAGAGTGGTGTTCTTTCCTTCGAAGATGCCGTGGGAGCGATTGGGGTAGGCCATCATGGTGAAGTGCTTGCCGTTTTCGATCAGCTTGTTGATGAGCCGCTCGGTGCCCTGGTAGTGGACATTGTCGTCTCCTGTGCCGTGAACGATGAGCAGGTTGCCCTGGAGCTGGTGAGCGAAACTGATGGGTGACCCGCTCGCATAGCCCTCTTCGTTATCGGCGGGCAGTTCCATGAAGCGCTCCTGATAGATGGTGTCGTATAGGCGCTGGTCCGGAACCGGTGCCACGGACATGCCGGTCTTGTACAGCTCGGGGTGGCGGAACATCAGGTTGAGGGTCATGGATCCGCCGCCGCTCCAGCCCCAGACACCCACGCGGTCGGGATCGATATAGGGGCGCGAGGCGATGATGGCCCGCGTCGCAGCAGCCTGATCGGCGGAAGCCAGGATCCCGATTTGGCGGTGGACGGATTTGCGCCAATCCCGCCCCCGGGGCTGGGGTGTGCCGCGGTTGTCCACGCTCATGATGATATATCCCTTTTGGGCCAGCATCCGGTACCAGGGGGTGTTGCGACCGTAACTGTCGAGGACTGTCTGGCTCGCGGGCTCGCCGTAGACGTAGAAGAGGACCGGATAGCGCATGTTTTCATCAAAATCGGGTGGTTTCAGGCACCAGGCGCTGAGCTGGACGCCCTCACCGATATCCACGTCGAAGAACTCCACCGGTGAGCCCCGCACCTCGGCCAGGTTCTTTTGCAAATCCATGTTGTCTTCAAAAATGGTGACACTGCGATGGTCCGGCAGTGAAATCATCTGGATGAGCGGAGGCGTCGAGAAGTTGGAATAGGTGTGAAAGGCCCAGGCGGCTTTGGGGCAGATGCGGTAGCTGTTTGTTCCGGACAGGTTTTTTGGGGTCAGGCGTGTTGGCTGTTCGGCACCTGACAGGGGGACGCGGTAGAGGTATTTCTGGCTGGGATTCTCCGGCGAGGCCGAAAAGTAGACCCAGCCCCGCTGATCGTCGATCTGAAGCACGCGGATGACATCGTATTTGCCTGGAGTGATGCAGCGAACTGCAGAGCCGTCCCGGGAGATGACGTACAAATGCCGCCAGCCGTCCCGTTCACTGGTCCAGGTGAATTCACGGCCCTGGTTCAGCCATTGGAGGTCATCCACTGTCTCCAGCCAGGCGGCGTCCCGTTCGGTCAGAATGGTTTTCGCTGTCCGGGTATTGAGGTTATACAGTATCAGCTGGTTCTCGTTCTGTTTCCGGTTCATGCGCTGCAGGACGATCTCGCTGCTCGATGCGGCCCAGTCCATGCGGGGAAGGTAATGCTCGGCCGGATCGCCGGGAAGCTCGACCCAAGACGTGTCACCCCCGACTGCGGGAACGATGCCGATGCGGCAGGAGGAGTTTGAGGTGCCGACCTTGGGGTAGGGGATGGGCGTGAGCACAGGGTAGAGGGTGTCGGTCGTGTTGATGAGGTGGAAAATGCCGACCCTGGAACTGTCCAGCTGCCAATAGGCAATGTGCCGGCTGTCGGGGGACCAGCGCAATCCGTCCCGCATGTCGAACTCCTCCTCGTAGACCCAGTCGAAGGTACCGTTGATGAGGGTGGAGGAGCCGCAATGGGTCAGGCGCGTGAGGACCCGTCCCCCTGGATCGTCCGACAGGGTTTCTACATAGATGTCGTTTTTATAGACATAGGCCACCTGCCGGCTGTCCGGAGAAAACTTGGCGAACATCAGCGATGAGGCCTCTGCATGGGCGCCGATTTTCCAGAGTCGGCCGCTGTGGCGGTTCAGCACCCAATAGTCGCCGCGGGTATTCTGGCGCCAGACAGGTCGGCTTTCGCCGAAGATCATCACCCGGCTGCCGTCATCAGACCAGCTGTATTCTTCAATTTTCAGGGCCTTGCCGCTGTCCGCGCTGATCAGTTGACGGGCAGAGACCAGCACCTGGCCTTTTTTTCGCCCCGGCTGAACCAGGACGATATCCATGCCCTCGATTCCTTTGGCGGCGGTTTTTTCCAGACGGGTATAACCGCTGCCGTTGCGTTGCCAGTGGGTCGGCCCCAGATTCCGGACCCGGAAATCGGGGGAGTCGAAGATGCGTTCCAGGGTCAGCATGGCCCCCGGGTCGGATTTTATTTCGTCGCCGGCGGCGGAGCGGAGATCCGTCAGCACCAGGAAGCAAAACAACAAAACTGAAACGGAGGCCGTTTTATATGGTCGGATCATCATTTTTCACTCCTCATGGCCTCGACATCAGCGATGCGTACAGGTTTGGGTCGACCCAGCAGCCGATGACCATCCACCGTGATCAGGAAGTTTTCCTCGTTGCGGATACCGCCGAAATGGCGATAGCGTTCCAGCTTTTCATAGTTGATGAAATCTGTGAATCGCTGCTCGCTCTTCCAGCGCTCAATGAGCTCCGGGATGAAATAGATGCCCGGTTCGATAGTGATGACGAAGCCGGGTTCCAGCGGACGGGCCAGGCGCAGCGACTTGAGGCCGAACTGGAGGCTGCGGGGCTGTTCGTTGTAGCCCACGTATGTTTCGCCCAGGTTTTCCATGTCATGTATGTCGAGACCCATCATGTGGCCGGTGCCGCAGGGAAAGAACATGGCGTGAGCCCCCTGGCTGACCGCATCTTCAATATCCCCCTTCATAAGGCCGATCTCCTTCAGCCCTGCCGCCAGGGTCCTGCAGGCCAGAAGGTGCACATCCCGGTTGCTGACACCGGGCTTGAGAGCCTCGATGGCGGCATGGTAAGCCCGGAGCTGTATCTCGTAAATCTCCCGCTGCCCAGGGGTGAAGGCCGGGTCCACCGGGAAGGTGCTGGACAGGTCGCCGCCATAATGGAGGGCGGTCTCGGCGCCGGTGTCGAGGAGGACCATGTCCCCGCTTTTAAGGGTGTTGCCGTAGTTGTGGTTGTGCAGGGTCTGCCCGTTGATGGTGCAGATGACCGGGAAGGCCAGCTGTCCGCCGGCAGCCACGGCAATGCGCTGAACTTCGGCGGCCAGTTCCACTTCTTTCATGCCGCGCCGGGCCATTTTCATGGCAGTTTCATGCATACGGACCGATAGTTCGACGGCCTTTTCGATTTCTTCGATCTCTTCCGCACTTTTGTAGGCCCGCTGACTGACCACGGCGCGGATGAATTCCGCAGAGGCTTTTTCTTCCTGAAGCGCCGGGTGAATGGCCAGCAGTCCCATCAGTTTGATCTTGGTTTCAGCCCGGTAGGGGGGCAGGTAGTGAACGGGCCTGCCGCTCTTGAGCGCCGAAGCCAGGTAGCCGCTTAACTGATCTGCCGGCGCCGTATGGAGGATATTCACTTGTGACGCCTTTTCTTTCAGGGTCGGCTGATTGCCCATCCAAACGATGTCGTCGATGGTCAGCTCGTTGCCGAAAATGATTTCTTTGTCCTCATCCAGGTCGATGATGGCGGTCAGACCGGGGAAATCGAGGCCGAAGTAGTAGAGAAAACTGCTGTCCTGGCGGAAAGGGAAGGCGTTATCCCTATAGTTCATGGGGCTTTCTTCGTTGCCCGGGAACAGCAGGATCCCAGTGCTAAGTTTCGTCTTCAACTCATGTCTGCGTTCGCTATAACTGGCGCTTGGAAACATTTCGGCTTCTCCTTGTCATGACGTGCTGGAATAGACATGATTATATGGGAAAAAGATTTGAAAGGAAACTGATATATCAGATATTTTACCCCTTTGCGAATGCAGACGATTCCTAATATTTGAAGCTGGAGCCGCCGATGAACTCGCGCAGGATGGAGGTGGGCGGGACCTCGTCGGCGGCCACCGGCTGGAAAAGCATCAGGAAATTCAGCAGCCGTTGCGCCTCGGGGAAGGTTTCATCTTGGCGGGGGATCGCCTCCAGCAGGGGCACGGCCAGGTCCTTCAGCACCGCCAGCTCGTAGGCCAGCGCCGAGTTGAACATGACGTCGGCGTTCTCCTGGAAGGGAAAGGTGTTGCGGCGCTCGCCGCGGATCACCGACGGAAAGCGCTTCAGGGTCTGGGCGGCGCTGTAGTTGCGGTAGCGGCTGTCGCGCACCATGCGCCGCAGCATGCGCGTGTCGGTGGTGGAGATGCGGCTGTGGTCGTTGATGGTCAGCTGCGTCAGCGCCGAGATGTAGATGCGGAACTTGTGGCGCTCGCCGATCAAGGCGCTGATCCTGGGGTTGAGCGCGTGGATGCCCTCGACCAGCAGCAGCTGGTCGTCCTCGAGCCACAGCGGGCGGTGGCCTGCGGCGCGCCGGCCCGTCTCGAAATCGAACTTGGGCACGGCCACCTCGCGCCCCTCGAGCAGGTCGGCCAGGTGGCGGTTGAACAGGTCCAGGTCCAGGGCCTCGAGGGCCTCGAAGTCGAACTCGCCGTCCTCGTCGCGCGGGCAGGCCTCGCGGTCAACGAAGTAGTTGTCCATGGACAGCGCCAGCGGCCGGATGCCGTTGACCTGCAGCTGCGCCGACAGGCGCTTGCAGAAGGTGGTCTTGCCGGCGGCCGAGGGGCCGGTGACCAGCACCAGGCGCAGGTCCTCGCGGCGGTCGGTGAGGGTGTCGGCGATGCGGGCGATCTTTTTCTCGTGCAGGGCCTCGGCCACCTTGATGATCTCGGAGATATTGTCGCGGGCGATGATCTGGTCCAGGCGGCCCACGTCGCTGACGCCGAGGATGCGGCCCCAGTCCTTGCTCTCCTGGTAGATCTGGAAAAGCTTGCGCGTCTTGCCGATATGGCTGTTGACCGTGAAATCCTCCGGCTCGGGGAAGAGGATGACGAATCCGGGGCTGTAGGACTTGAGCTCGAAGCGCGAGACGGCGCCGGTGGCGTAGGCCAGCGGGTGGATCTCCAGGTTGGCGAAGCCGCCGCATTCGTAGACCTGCACCTGCTCGATGGCGGAATTCTCGACCAGGCGGCGGCTGTCGCTCATGCCGCGCCCGGTGAAATAGCGGACCGCCTCGTCGCGGGGCAGGAGCCGGCGCCGGAACGGCAGGTCACGGCCGCTGATCTCGCGCATGCGGGCGGTGATCTCGTTGAGCAGCTCCTGGGTGACGGGGATGCCGCAGTAGAAGTCGTAATAGAAGCCGTTGGAGATCGAGTGGCCGATCACCAGGCGCGTGTTGTGGTACAGCTCGGTGACGGCCATGTTGAGGATGAAGGAGGCGCTGCGCTGGTACGCCTCCTGCCCCGCCTTTTCGCCGTAGGTCACCCACTCCAGGCGGGCGTCCCGGCCCGGTGCCGTGTCGAGCGACACCAGCTCGTTGTCCAGCTTGGCGGCCAGGACCAGGCCTGATGAGCCGCGGGAGAGATCGAACAGGCTCTGCCCGGGAAGCGCGGCGATTTTTTTGTTGTCGGGGAGGGTCAAGGTGATTTTGGCCATAATTTATTATAGCACATCAAAATAAACAAAGAACTCGGCGTAAGGCAGAGGGCATACGGCGTTTGGTAAGAAATAAAATTCCAAGCAGCAAATCACAAACAAGCACCAAATTCCAATAACCCAATGACCCAAACGAGGAGAGTTAGCGCTAGGTGACTGGTGATGAGTGATGCGTGATGAGAAACAGCCCTAGTTTAGAACGGATAGAATGCTTTTCTTTCTCATCACTCATTACTGAGTTCTGGAAGCTCATTCACTCATCACTTTCTTTGTTTGGGACATTGGAATTTGGAAATTGGAATTTATTTGGAATTTGGATTTTGGTGCTTGGAATTATAGTTCTTACTTGTCACTTGTCGCTGGTCACTTGTTACTGAATTGGCGCCCTTGACAGCAAAGCGCTGATGCGTGAAAATGGCGCGAAGGAGAATTCATGATCCCGATCATCGACCGCGTTGTTGACCAGAATGTACTGGAAAAAACCGTCGCCCGCTTCCGCGACAAGAACATCATCCTGCCGACCTTTGCCGAGCAGCGCGACCCGGAGCTTATCCCGGGCAAGATAAAGGAAAAATTAAAGAAGATCGGGCTCTGGGAGCGGCACCCGCTCAACCTGTTCCGCATCACCTGGAAGAACGAGCCGCGGGAGAAAGGCGGGCTGTTCGGCGACGTCAACACCCTGGAATTGCCGTCGCAGCTCACCGGGGTCAAGGCGCGCATCGTGCTGCTGGTCGGCAAGTGGTTCCCCACCGGCGCCCACAAGGTCGGCGCCGCCTATGGCTGCCTGGCGCCGCGCCTGGTCAGCGGCCAGTTCGATCCCACGACCAACAAGGCGGTCTGGCCCTCGACCGGCAACTACTGCCGCGGCGGCGCCTTTGACTCCTATCTCATGGGCTGCACCGCCGTGGCCATTTTGCCCGAGATGATGAGCCGCGAGCGCTTCGACTGGCTGCGGGAGATCGGGGCCGAGGTCATCGCCACGCCGGGCTGCGAGTCCAATGTCAAGGAGATCTACGACAAGTGCTGGGAGATCCGCCAGACGCGCCCCGAATGCATCATCTTCAACCAGTTCGACGAGTTCGGCAACGCTGTCTGGCATCACTTCAACACCGCCGCCGCTGCCGAGGAAGCATTCAGCAAGATCGCCGGCCCCGGCGCGACGCTGGCGGCCTATGTTTCCGCCACCGGCTCCGCCGGCACCATTGCCGCCGGCGACGCCCTGCGCCCGCGGCACCCGGAGCTCAAGGTGGTCGCCTCCGAGGCGCTGCAGTGCCCGACCCTGCTGCAGAACGGCTTCGGCGGCCACCGCATCGAGGGCATCGGCGACAAGCACGTGCCCTGGATCCACAACGTGCGCAACACCGACGCCGTGGCCGCCATCGACGACGAGGACTGCATGCGCCTGCTGCGCCTGTTCAACGAGCCGGCCGCCCGCGCGACCCTGCAGGCGCTGGGCCTGGAGCCGGAGCAGGTCGCGCAACTGCCTCTCCTGGGGATCTCCTCGATCGCCAATGTCCTGGCCGCCATCAAGACGGCGAAGCACTTCGACATGACCGGCGACGACATCATCCTCACCCCGGCCACCGATTCGTCCGAGCTGTACGCGTCGCGCCTCACGGAGCTGCACGAGGAGCGCGGCGCCTATTCCGACCGCCAGGCGGGCATCGACCTGGAGCGCTGTCTTTGGGGGCAGGGAGAGGATTTCTTCAAGGAGTTGACCTACAGCGACCGCAAGGCCATTCATAACCTGAAATACTTTACCTGGGTGGAGCAGCAGGCCAAGGAGATCTCCGACCTGAACCAGCTGTGGAACGATCGGCGGATCTGGGCGCGCATCTTCAGCCAGGTCGAGCGCTGGGACGAGATGATCCGCGACTTCAACGAGCGCACCGGGCTGCTGAAAGCCCTCTCCTGAGATGGCCGGCATCCTGGTTCGCGGGGGGCAGATCGTGTCCGACGGCCGCTGCTTCCGCGGCGACGTCCTGCTGGCCGGAGCAACCATCGCCGCCGTCGGCGCGAACCTGGCCGCCGAAGCCGGCGGCGCCACCATCGTCGACGCCTCGGGCTGCCAGGTTTTCCCCGGCGGCGTCGATCCCCACGTCCACATGGCACTGGAGACCCCGGCGGGCGTTTCCGCCGACGACTTCGCCAGCGGCAGCCGCGCCGCCCTGGCCGGCGGCACGACCACGATCATCGACTTCGTCACCCCGCGCCGCCATGAGTCCCTGACCGCCGCCTTGGCGGTCAGGAGGGAAGCGGCGCTGGCGGCGGTATGCGACTACGGCCTGCACATGAGCGTCACGGCCTGGAGCGACCGCACCCTGTCCGAGCTGGAGGAGTGCTGCCGCAGCGGCGGCATCGGCTCGGTCAAGGCCTACCTGGCCTACAAGGAGACCATCGGTCTCGACGACGGCGAGTTCCTGGCCCTGCTCGACGCGGCCCGCCAGCTGAATTTCCTCACCCTGGTCCACGCCGAGTCGGGCGACATGATCTCCTACCTGCAGCGCCGGCTCCTGGAGTCCGGGAAAACCTCGGCCGCCGGCCACCCGCTTTCCCGCCCCCCCGACGTGGAAGGCGATGCGGTCAGCCGCGCCCTGCTCATGGCGCGCCTGGCCGGCGTTCCCCTGTACGTGGTCCATGTGTCGACGCGCCAGGGCATCGACGCCGTCGCTGCCGCCCGGCGCCTGGGGCAGGGGGCGATCGCCGAGACCTGCCCGCAGTACCTGCTGCTGGACGAGGACCGCTACCAGGGCGATGTCGCCGCCGCGGCGCTGCATGTCATGAGCCCGCCGCTGCGCCAGCGCGAGCACCAGGCCGCCCTCTGGGAGGCGCTGGCCGCCGGAGTGGCGCAGGCCATCGGCAGCGACCACTGCCCATTCAGCCTGGATGACAAGCAGCGCCACGCCGCGGATGACTTCACCAGGGTCCCCGGAGGCACCGGCGGCGTCGAATACCGCCTGCCGCTGCTCTTCACCTTCGGGGTGAAGGCGGGGAGGATCTCCCTGCCGCGCTTCGTCGACCTCGTCTCTTCCCGGCCGGCGAAGCTGTTCGGCCTCTTTCCGCGCAAGGGCACCCTCCGCCCCGGCAGCGACGCCGACCTGGTGGTGTGGGACCCGGAAAAAGAATGGACGGTCAGCGCCAGCGACCAATGGCAGCGCGGCGCTCCCACGGTCTACGCGGGGCTCGAGCTGCGCGGGGCGCCGCGCCTGGTCTTCAGCCGCGGCGAAGCGGTATGCGCCGAAGGCCGGGTGGAAGCCCGGGAAGGGCGGGGAGCATTCCTCGACCGCGGCCCCGGGCGGGGGAGCGATGGCCGGGCGGGTTGACGGCATCCTGCTGGCCGGCGGCTGCTCCTGCCGCGCCGGAGTATTCAAGATGGAAGCCCTCGTCGGCGGCAAGCCCCTGCTGCATTGGGGGCTGGAGGCCATGGCCGCCGCCTGCGCGCGGGTGATCGTCGTGGCCGGCTGCGCTGCGCCGAAGATCGCCGCCCTGGTGGCCGGTCGTCCCGGCGTCGAGCTGGTCATCAATGAGCGCTATGTCCAGGGCATGCTCACGTCGGTGCAGGCCGGAGTCGCGCGCGTCAGCGCCCCCCGCTTCTTCCTCCTGCCCGGCGACATGCCGCTGGTGCGCGCCGCGGTTTTCCGCGAGCTGCTGCGCCACGAGGACGACATCGTCGTGCCCGCCTGCGCCGGGCGCCGCGGCCACCCGGTGCTGCTGGCAGGAGCGCTGGCCGCCGCCATCATGGCCGAGCCGCCCGGGTCCAGCCTGGGCGCCCTGATCCGCCGCCATGGCAGCCGGACCGTCGAGGTCGACGACCCGGGGATCCTGGCCGACCTGGACCGGGCGGACGACCTGGAAAGAATCGACGCCGCGCTGCGCGCGAGGAGCCGCCATGAATAACATCCTTTTCTGGGAATTCGTCCGCGAGAACCTGCAGGACGAGGAACCGCTCATGCTGCTGCTGGTGGTGGACAGCCACGGCTCATCCCCGGGCAAGCCGGGATTCAAGATGGCGGTGACCGCCGCCGGCCGCGTCCACGGCACCATCGGCGGCGGCGTCATGGAGCGGGACCTGGCCGAACAGGCCGTTGGCCTGCTCTCCCGGGGCAGCGGGCGGCCGCGGCTGATGAAGCTGCTGCACCATGAGGGCGCAGCCGGCACGGGGAAGCGCTCGGCCACCCGCTCTTCGGGTGGGATCTGCTCGGGCTGGCAGCGCGTGGCCCTGCTGCCGCTGGCGGGCGGCGACAGTGACGCCGTCGACTCGCTGCTCTTCGCCCTGAAGCGCAACCGGCCGGGCCGCCTGCTTTTCTCCCAGGACGGCATGGAATTCCAGCCGCGCAAGGTCCCGCAGGGGGCGGCCGCCTTCTCGCTGCGCCCGGCGGGCCTCTGGGCTTTTCGCGAGGAGGCCGGGCGGCGCCCGGTGCTGACCATCATCGGCGGTGGTCACGTGGGACTGGCCCTGTCGCGGGTCATGGCCAGCCTTGATTTCCATATCCGCGTCCTGGACGACCGCGCCGACCTGGCCACACTGGCCGCCAATGTCCATGCCCAGGAAACGCAGGTGGTCAGCTACCGCGGCATCGGCCGCCATGTCGAGGAGGGGGAAGGCAGCTACGTGGTGATCATGACCTACGGCCATCTGGCCGACGAAAAGGTCCTCGCCCAGCTGGCGGGAAAGAAGCTGCGCTACCTCGGCCTGCTGGGCAGTCCGGCCAAGAACGCCCGGATCTTCGCCCGCCTGAAAGAGAAAGGCATTACCGCCGCCATGCTGAAAAAGGTCCACGCCCCGGTGGGTTTGCCCATCCATAGCCATACGCCGGAGGAGATCGCTGTTTCAATCGCAGCGGAGATCATCCAGGTGAAGAACAAACCTACGTAATTCGTAAACCGTAATTCGGAAGAGAAGAGATCGACGTTATTTGGGGACAGTGTTGTAACAAATCACTTTTCACGACTTACGAATTACGCAAACCGTATTGCAACGAATCACGAATCACGAATTACGAATTACGGAGCTTTGACAATCCTTGGGCGCTATGTTACTTTTCATGGCAATGGCGCCCAATAGGATCGATCGAATATTCCTAATTGTCCTCGACTCCGTCGGCGTCGGCTCCCTGCCCGACGCCTCCACCTACGGCGATAACGGGGCCAACACCCTGCTGCATGTCGCAGAGAAGTGCGGCGGTCTGGCCCTGCCCAATTTGCAGATGCTTGGGCTGGGCAACATTCTCCCCGTCCCCGGCGTCGCCGCCGTGCCGGCGCCGCTGGCGTCCTGGGGGCGCATGGCCGAGCGCTCCCGGGGCAAGGATACCATCGCCGGCCACTGGGAACTGATGGGCATCGTCCTGGAACAGGCCTTCGCCCTCTATCCCGGGGGGTTCCCCGCCTCCCTCATCGAGGAGTTCAAGGAGCGGACCGGCGTGGCCGGCGTCCTGGGCAACAAGGCCGCCTCCGGCACCGGGATCATCGCCGAGCTCGGCGCCGAGCACGCGCGCACGGGCTGGCCCATCGTCTACACTTCGGCGGACAGCGTGCTGCAGATCGCGGCTCACGAGGAGGTCATCGCCCTGGAGGCGCTGTACGAGATGTGCCGGCGGGCGCGGCGCCTCTGCGACGAGCGGCGCATCGGCCGCGTCATCGCCAGGCCCTTCACCGGCAGCGCCGGCGGCTTCCGCCGCACAACCAACCGCCGTGATTTTCCCATGCTGCCGCCGAGCCAGACCGTCCTGGACCTGCTGCTGGCCAACGGCCTGGAGACGGTCGCCATCGGCAAGATCGAGAACATCTTCGCCGGCTGCGGCATCGGCCGCTCGCGGCCCAGCCATTCCAACGCCGAGGGCATGTACCAGGTCGAGGCGGAGGCGGCGGAACTGCAGCGCGGCCTGGCCTTCGCCAACCTGGTCGACTTCGACATGCTCTACGGCCATCGCAACGACGCCGCCGGTTACGGTGCCGCCCTGGAGGCGTTCGACCGGGACCTGTCCCGGCTGCTGGCGAAGCTGGAGGCGGGCGACCTGCTGCTGATCACCGCCGACCACGGCTGCGACCCCGCCTATCCCGGCAGCGACCATACGCGCGAATACGTGCCGCTGCTGGCCTGGGGTCCGGGGCTGGCCGCGGTCCCCCTGGGCGACCGCGCCACTTTCGCCGATGTCGGCGCCACCATCCTGGATGCCTTCGGCATCGCGACAGGCCTTCCCGGCGCCAGTTTCCTGGGCGCCTTGCGGGGCGACGAGACCTGAGAGGAGGGAACATGGAACAGCACGAACGCATCATGGCCGCCGTTGGCGCGATCCGCAGGGCCGCGCCGCTGCTCCCCAAGGTCGGCGTGGTCCTGGGCTCGGGACTGGGCGGGTTCGCCGACAGCGTGACCGGGGCGGTGGCCATCCCCTACGGCGACATCCCTCATTTCAAGAAGGTGAGCGTTGCCGGCCACGCCGGCCGCCTGCTGCTGGGCAAGGTCGGCGGCATGCCGGTGGCCGTCCTGCAGGGGCGCTACCATTACTATGAGGGTCACGACATCGGCGACGTGGTCTTCCCCGTGCGCGTCCTGGCCAAGCTGGGCATTGCCAGCCTGCTCCTGACCAACGCCGCCGGCGGCATCGGCAGCGAGCTGCGCCCCGGCGACCTGATGATCATCCGCGACCATATCAACCTCATGGGGCTCAACCCCCTCCGGGGACGCAACGACGAGCGTTTGGGCCCGCGCTTCCCCGACATGAGCGCCGTCTATGACCCGGAGTTCCAGGACGTCATCGCCGCCGCCCAGCAGGAGATCGGGCGCACGGCCATCCGCGGCGTCTACCTGGCCCTGAGCGGCCCTTCCTATGAGACCCCGGCCGAGATCCGCATGCTGGCCGGGCTTGGCGCCGACGCCGTCGGCATGTCCACCGTGCCCGAAGCCATCTGCGCCCGCCACATGGGGGTGCGCGTAGCCGGCATCTCCTGCGTCACCAACCTGGCCGCCGGCATCTCCAAGCAGCCGCTCAGCCACCAGGAGGTCACCGAGACGGCCGACCGGGTGAAGAGCGATTTCATCAGGCTTCTGGAGCTTGTGATCCCAAGGATGGGCTGACGAAGCCTACGTAACGCGTGACGCGTAACGCGTAACGCGGAAGAATCAAATTCCAAATCTCAAACACCAAATTCATTTAAAGACAAATATTAGTGATAGTGTCAGTTTCAGCAAGAAAAAACACCAATAGCTGGCTTTTCTTATCCTGTGCCTTCTCCTGCATATCCAGTTTCTGACGTCGGAATTTGGAGCTTGAAATTTGTTTGAGATGTGGAATTTGGTGCTTCGGATTTATCTCCATGTAAGGGCGGTTCGCGAACCGCCGCTGCATCTTCTCGCGTCACGCGTCACGCGTCACGCGTAACGCGTCACGTAGGACTAAAAAAAACCCCGGCCGCGGGGCCGGGGTTTTTCTAATTACCGAATCCTGCTCGTCCTCAGTTGAACGAATAGCGCAGGCCGAGCTGCATCTGCCAGCGCGAACCGAGCTGGCTGAGGACGTAGTGCGCGCGCGGCGCGAAGTTGACCTTCTGCTTGCCGGTAGCGGCGTCGATCCCCTTCAGCGTCCAGGGAGTGTCGTTCTGGTTGCTGACGTACCAGCTCTTGCCCCACTCATTGTTGAGCAGGTTGAGCACGTTGACGACGTCCAGGGTGATCTGCAGGCGATGGTCCTTGAGGCCGGGGACGGGGATGTCCTGGGCCAGGCGGGCGTCGAGACCGTGGTACCAGGGCTCGCGGCTGGCGTTGCGGGGCACGATCTTGCCGCGGTAGTCGCTCAGGCCCGGGTCCTCACCGATGAAGGCGTTCAGTTCGTTCCAGGCCTTGTTCTGGTCGGCGATGACGTTGCCGCTGGAGTCGACCATGATGACGTCGTTGATCGAGGCGGGGACATAGACCAGGTCGTTGCCGGCGGCGGTGTCGCCGTTGGCGTCATAGTAGTTGTAGGTGGTGGAGTAAGGGCGGCCGGAACGGGCGCCGTAGAACAGGCCGATGGAGGTGGGGGCGTCCTTGAGGAAGTTGAAGGTATAGGAGATGGCGGCGCCGATGCGGTGGCGTACGTCGTAGTTGGACCAGGTGAGCTCGGGGTCGTTGGCGTCGAAGCGGATGGGGTTGTAGACGAAGTTGGAGGAGGCCTGCGAGGAGGTGCCGGAGTTGACGTCCTTGGCCTCGCCGTAGGCGTAGGAGAAGTTGGCCCAGGAGTTCTTGTTGAAGCTCTTCTGGAACTGGGCCGACAGGGTGTACTGGTAGCCCTTGGTGGAGTTGGTCAGGTAGATGACGTCGGTGAAGGATTTGGAGAAGTCGCGGGCGAACATGATGCGGCCGCCGACGGCGGTGGCGCCGGTCTTGCGCAGGTTCAGGTTCTGGTAGAGGATCTCGTTGATGTTGCGCGAGTAGATGAACTCCAGGGTGCCGATGACGCCCCAGGGCAGTTCCTGGTCAACGGCCAGGTTGGTGCGCAGCACCTGGGGATAGGTGAAGTTCTCGTCGATGATGTCGACCTCGCTGGTGCCGGAGACCAGGCCGGGGCCCGACTCGGGCTGGTTCGACGCGTCGGGAACGAACGAGAACACGGGGTTCCTCAGATCGAAGCGCGTGAATTCCATGCCGGTGTTGGAATACTGGTTGGAGATCCACACGTAGGGGGTGCGGCCGGAGAAGATGCCGATGCCGCCGCGCACCTGGGTCTTCTTGTCCTTGTTGACGTCCCAATTGAACCCGATGCGGGGCGAGAACAGCAGATTGCCGGAGGCGGCCTGGTTGGTCTTGATGCCGTAGATCTGCTCCACCTTGGGGTTGGCGGCGGGGATATCGTTGATGATCGGCACGTCGAGGCGCAGGCCGATGGTCAGGGTCAGGTTGGGCAGCACGGCCCAGTTGTCGCCGGCGTAGGCGCCCAACTGCATGACGCCGAACTTGGCGGCCCACTTCTCCTTGGGATTGGAGGTGTAGAAGTCGTGATAGTAGCGGGAGGCCTTTCCGATCTCAAAGTCGTTCAGGCTGTTGAACTCCCAGTAGCCGTTGTAGTTGCGGATGTAGACGTTGCCGAAGTTGAAAAACTCGTTGTGCGTGCCGATGGTGAACGTATGCTTGCCCTTGTACCAGGTCAGGTTGTCGGTGAGCTCGATGATGTCCTGGTCCAGGCTGTTGGCGCCCGAGTACTGCTCGGTGCCGGCCGTCAGGCGGTAGCCGCCGGCGATGGCCACGTTTACCTGCGGGAACCGCTTGTCGCCCACGGCGCGGCTGTCGCGGATGGTGGTGTAGTTGACGATGAACTCGTTGAACAGGTTGTTGCCCAGGGTGCTGTTCAATTGGGCGACAGTGGAATTGGTGGTGTTGGTCAGCTCATAGTAAACGTCGCCGAAGGGGAAGACGTAGCTCGAGGCCTTGGAAGGGTTGTTGTCGCGGCTGCCGGTGACGTAGTTATGGCGCAGGGTCAGGCGGTGCTTGTCGCTGATGTTGTAGTCCATGCGCAGGAAGAGCTTGGAGTTGTCCTGGATGACGTCCTTGTAGCCCTCGCCGTAGCCGCCCGGGTCGTAGCCGTACTTGTTTTTCAGGATGCTGATGAAGCGGTCGGCGTCGGCCTTATTGACGTTGGTGCCGCCGAAGTCATTGGAGGAGCCGCTGTCGTCGATGACCCAGTTGGTGGGCACCTTGTTGTCGCCCATCTCGCCGCTCAGGAAGAAGAACAGCTTGTCCTTGACGATCGGGCCGCCGAGGCGGAAGCCGTACTGCTTCTCGGTGAAAGCCCCATAGGCCTTGTTGTCCGGCCCCTTGCCGACGAAGTCCTGGTTGCGGCCGAAGTAATAGGCCGAGCCGGAAAAGGCGTTGGTGCCGCTGCGGGTGATGGCGTTCAGGCTGGCGCCGGTGAAGCCGCCGTGGCGAACGTCATAGGGGGCGATGACCAGCTGGAACTCCTGGACGGCGTCCAGCGAGATCGGGGTGGCCAGGCCGGGGGTGCCGCTGGAGCCCAGGCCGAACAGGTCGTTGTTCACGGCGCCGTCGATCTGGATGTTGTTGTAACGGCTGCTCTTGCCGGCGGCCGAGTAGGCGCCGCTGCCGCGGGGGTCGACCTGGGGCGCCAGGCGGGCGAAGTCGTCGAACGAGCGGCCGATCGAGGGCATGCTCTCGATGATGGCGGTGCTGACGTTCTGCGAAGCGCCGGTGCGGCCCTCGGAGATGATCGGGTTGGACGCGATGACCGTGATCTCCTCGGCGATGGTCTCCAGCGCCAGCTTGATCTTCAGGTTGCGGTCCTCGCCCAGCTTCAGGGTGATGCCCTTCAGCTCCTGGGTCTTGAACGGATCCATCTTGAAGGTGACCGTGTACGGTCCGCCGACCCTGACGGCCGGGATGTTGAAAAGGCCGTCGATGCGGCTGACCGCCGTGTAGACGGTGCCGGTCGGCGTGTGCAGGGCGGTGATGGCGGCCCCGACGATGGGGTTGCCGTCAACGTCCGTGACCAGGCCGTTGAACGCCGCGCTCGTCACGCCCTGGGCCATGGCCAGCCCGGGCAGGATGAGGCAGCACAGAAGAACTGCGAAAAACGTTCTTTTCATGGATATACTCCTCCTTTTGATTTGCCGAATTATCATGAAGCATATCTTAATCCAAAAAAATGAAAAAGCAATACCCCCCGCGGAAAGATAAAAAAATTTTCTTTTCCGGGCCAGGCTTCGTCCCGCTTTGACTCGTTTTGGCGGCTGTGCTACCATTGGCCAATGAAGAGGAAGCCCCTGATCATCGGCGTCGCCGGCGGCACGGCCTCGGGCAAGACCACCATCGCCAACGCCATCATGGAGAGCATCAATCACCCGCAGATGGTGATGATCCAGCACGACGCCTACTACAAGGACGCCAGCCACCTGCCCCTGGCCGAGCGCGCCCGCATCAACTTCGACCACCCCGACGCCCTGGAGACCGACCTGATGGTGCGCCACCTGCAGGAGCTGATCGCCGGCCGGCCCATCGAGATGCCGGTCTACGACTTCTCCACCCACGCCCGGCTGGAGCGGGGCATCGTCAAGAAGCCGGCCAAGGTGATCATCATCGAGGGCATCCTGATCTTCTGCGAGCCGGCCCTGCGCGCGCTGATGGACGTCAAGATCTACGTCGACACCGCCAACGACCTGCGCTTCATCCGCCGGCTCAAGCGCGACATCCAGGAGCGCCAGCGCAGCATGGAATCGGTGATCGGCCAGTACCTTGGGACGGTGCGTCCCATGCACGAGGCCTTCGTCGAGCCCAGCCGCAAGTATGCCGACATCATCATCCCCGAGGGGCACAACCCGGTCTCGACCGCCATGGTCGTGACCATGATCCGCCAGCGCCTGCGCGGCGGCAGGGACGGCGACCGCTGAACACAGGGAGAAGAAAAACCATGGCTGAAAAAAGATTCATCACCGCCCAGGAGCTGCTGGAGGACTCGTTCTGCCTCGGGCGCCGGGTGCTGGAGAGCGGCTTCCGGCCCGATTTTATCGTCGGCGTCTGGCGTGGCGGCACGCCGGTGGGCATCGCCGTGCAGGAACTGCTGGAGCACAACGGCGTCAGCAGCGACCACATCGCCATCCGCACTTCGTCCTACGAGGGCATTGAGCAGCGCGGCAAGAGGATCCGCATCCACGGGCTGGGCTACATCGTGCAGAACGCCAACGCCGAGCACTGCCTGCTGATCGTCGACGATGTCTACGACACCGGCCTGAGCATCCAGGCCATCATCGAGTCGCTGAAGGGCCGCTCGCGGCGCAACGCGCCCCACGACATCCGCGTGGCCACCGTCTTCTTCAAGCCCGGCAACAACCGCACCCAGCGCCGCCCCGACTTTTATGTCCACGAGACCGACAAGTGGCTGGTGTTCCCCCACGAGCTGAACGGGCTCGACCCCGAGGAGATCGCCCGCCACAAGCCCGAAGTGGCCCGGCTGGTGAAGGGAGGCGGCCAATGAAGATCAGCCGGGAGTTCATCGAGAGGATCCCCAAGACCGACCTGCACCTGCACCTGGACGGCTCGCTGCGCCTGTCGACCCTGGTGGCGCTGGCACGCGAGGCCAAGGTCGAGCTGCCCGCCTGGGACGAAGCCGGCCTGCGCCGGCTCGTATTCAAGAACGCCTACGCCGACCTGCCCGAGTACCTGAAGGGCTTCGCCTACACCACGGCCGTGATGCAGACCCCGGCGGCACTGGAGCGGGTGGGCTACGAGCTGGCCCAGGACAACCAGGCCGAGGGCGTGCGCTATATCGAGGTGCGCTTCGCGCCGCAGCTGCACCAGAACTCGCGCATGACCTGCATCGACGTCATGGCGGCGCTGGACCGCGGCCTGGCCCGGGCCAAGGACGAGTTCAACTCCCGGCCGCAGGTGCAGGGGGGGGACGAGCCGCCCTTCGACTATGGCATCATCGCCTGCGCCATGCGCATGTTCGCCCCGGGGTTCTCCGAGTATTTCGACAACCTGCTCGGCGTGCACGCCCATTCCGAGCGCACGTGGGTCTTCTCCCTGGCCTCGATGGAGCTGGTGCGCGCGGCGGTGGAAGCCCGCGACCGGCTGCAACTGCCGATCGTCGGCTTCGACCTGGCCGGCGCCGAGGCGGGCTACCCGGCGGAAGACCACGCCCAGGCCTACTCGCTGGCCCACAAGAACTTCCTGAAGAAGACCGTTCATGCCGGCGAAGCCTACGGCCCGGAAAGCATTTTCCAGGCCATCACCGACCTGCACGCCGACCGCATCGGCCATGCCGTCTACCTGTTCGACGCCAGCATGATCAAGAGCCCGGAGATCAGGGACAAGAAGGCCTACGTGGCCAACCTGGTGCAGTTCATCGCCGACCGCCGCATCACCATCGAGGTCTGCCTGACCTCCAACCTGCAGACCATCCCCGCCATCCGCGACCTGGCGCAGCACTCCTTCCGCCACATGCGCAAGGCCAAGCTGTCGGCCACCTTCTGCACCGACAACCGCACCGTCTCCCAGACCACGGTGAGCGACGAGCTCATCAAGGCGGTGCAGGCCTTCCACATCACTCCCAAGGAGCTGAAGAACTTCGTCATCTACGGCTTCAAGCGCAGCTTCTTCCACGGCACGTACATCAAGAAGCGCGAGTACGTGCACCAGGTCATCGAATACTACGAGAAAATAGAAAAGCAGTATTCGTAATTCGTGTTGTTCTTACGACTCACGACTCACGACTCACGAATCACGAATTACGTAGCCTTGGGTGTTTTCTTGACTTTTGGATGCCCTGCGGCTACTATGATTTTTTAAATCCGACCCGGGCTATAGGTGCATCATGAACCTGATCTCGCTCCTGCGCGGCGTGCTGGGCCTGTTGCTGATCCTGGGCATCGCCGTCCTGTTCTCCAACAACCGCCGGCGCATCAGCTGGCGCCTGGTGGGCATGGGCGTCCTCATCCAGGTGGTCTTCGCCGTCTTCATCCTCTACGCCGACACGCTGCGTTCCTGGTTCGCGCCGTTGGGCTGGCCCAAGGTGCTGATCTCCTGGATGGGCGGCGCCATCGTCAGCCTGCTCAACTTCACCACCGAGGGCTCGAAGTTCGTCTTCGGCCGCCTGGCGACCAACTCGGGACCCGACAGCCTGGGCGTCTACTTTGCCTTCCA
>JALOLA010000020.1 GCA_025456205.1 Acidobacteriota bacterium
GCGGGTTGCGGGCCATGGCGACGACGCGGTATTCCCTGGCCGTCAGCCAGCGCCCCTCCTTGAAGTCGAAGAACAGCGAGTGCAGCTGGTACCAGTAGGAATAGGAGCGGGCGTAGCGCGTCATCTGCTCCTGGCTGAAGCCGACCAGCTCGACCTCGACGCTGCCGGTGGCGAAGCCCGGGACGTACTCCTCGTCGCCGAAGTCCTGGATGAGGACGTTGAGGACCTTCAATTCGCCGTCGAAGGGGAAGAGCCTGGTCTTGAAACGGTAGGACCTGTCGGCGGTTCGCTGCAGGATCTCGGTGGATTCGTCGCTTTGCAGCGCCGCTTCCCAGGCGCTGAGCAGGGAATTCTCGTCGGGCCCGGCGGCGGGCTCGCTGGCCACGCCAACGAGTGAAACCGTCAGCAGGACCAGGCTGAAAATCAACGATCGCTTGCGCATGGCTTTCTCCTTGCGATCATTTTAGCATAATGGATCGGTCCATTCTCCAGGCGCAAGCGCCGGGCAGGGAGTTTGACCATCCTTGACCGCCTGCTCCCGATCCGTCATGGGCGCCTGGCCGCTTTTGCCCTTATTTCTTCCTGGCCCGGATGGAGAACAGGTAGGGGATGGTATCCTTCAGGTTCTTGAAAACCCACCGGTGCTCGCCGACCTTTTCCAGGTTCGGGAAGCAGTCGTACACCGAGAAGGGGAATTCGTGAAGGAACTCGATCTCGAGGCCGCTGGCGATCAGGGCGTTGACCACGTCCCCCAGCGTGTGGATCCAGTTGAAATCCTTGTAGCGGATGTCGGCCGCCCGGTCGGTGTACGTGCCCTGCTGGTCGAACTCCAGCGGGATCTCGCTGTGGAAATAGCTGTAGGCGAAGCGCTCGAATTTCTCGTCCATCATCCAGACGAAGGGGTGGAATTCCACGATGTAGAACATCCCCCCGGGATTCAGCGATTCCGAGATGATCCGGCCCCATTCCTTCAGGTCCGGCAGCCAGCCGATCACACCGTACGAGGTATAGACGATATCGAACCGGCCACTGACGTGCTTGCGGGTGTCATAGAGGTTGCAGCAATGGAATCGGGCGTCGGAGCCGATCTCGCGGGCCAGGCTCCTTGCCGACTCGATGGCCTGGTCGGAGAAATCGATCCCCGTGACCCGGGCGCCCATCCTGGCCAGCGACAGGGTGTCCTGGCCGAAATGGCACATCAGGTGCAGGAGGGATCTGCCGGCGATGTCCCCCAGCTCCCCGATCTCGATGAAGCGCAGCGACGTGGCGCCGGCAACGAAATTTTTAACATCGTAGAAATTTGATTTAAGGTGGTGCGGGGTGCGCAGGTTCCAGCCGTCACGGTTGGCCCTGAACTGGTCGGCGAATTTTTCCATGTTTTCATCATAGACAATTCATCCCGCCTTGGCAATGGGCCCGCGGATCCGGGCATGCGATGATTTCTCCTGTGATTGCTATTCCCATGGGGATATGGTATCGGGAGTAGCGGATCCCGGATTCAGGAGGGAAATAATGAAAAAAAGTGACGCCGTTTTGGTTTTTGTCGTTATGCTTTTATTCACAAGCTCCGCGAGCGGGTTGCCGGCCGGCGCCGAGGTCAGGGCCGTGCCGGTCGCCAACGGCCTCTACCTCGTGGAGGGGCTGGAAGGGGGCAATGTCGCCTTCCTGGTCACCGACGAGGGAGTGCTGGTGGTCGATTCAGGCACCAGCCCGGAGGCCGGCAGGCTCATCATGGCCGAGATCGCCAAAAAAACAGACAAGCCCGTCAAGTACCTGGTCCTCACCCATTACCACGGCGACCACACCTTCGGTCTCCAGGCCTTCCCGTCTTCGACGGTGATCATCGCCCAGCAGAACACCGCCGACAACATCCGCCACCTGAACGAACCGCGCATCCGCGGCATGATGGAAAAGGCGATGCCTGAAATGGTCGCCGCCCAGAAGCTTGCGGTGGACAAGCTCCGCAAGAAGAAGGGCAAGGACCTCAAAAAGGAGGAGGAGCGCCTCCAGGAGCTCGAAGCCGGCCTGGCGCAACTGCGGGAACTGCGCTTCGTCTACCCGGCCATCACCTTCCAGACGAAGCTGAGCGTCTTTTTGGGCGGGCAGGAGGTCGAGGTCGTCCATCTTGGCCGGGCGCACACCGACGGCGACGCGCTGGTCCATTTCCCCGGGCTCAATGTGCTGCACACGGGAGACCTGCTTTTCGCCGCCAGCTATCCATACATCGGCGTTGAGGCGGGCGCCGACACCGCCAGCTGGATCGCCGCGATCGAAAGGGCGGCTTCATGGGAAGTGGAGACGGTCATCCCCGGGCATGGGCGGATAACCGACAAACAGGGGTTGCTGAAGATGGCCGCCTACCTGTCCGAACTGCGCGAAGCGGTCAAGGGCGCCATTGCCGCCGGCAAGAGCCTGGCGGAAGCCAAAAAAATGGCCCCGCTGCCCTCCTGGAAGGGCTTCGATCGCGAAAGGCAGCTGCCGATGAACATCGAGGCCGTCTACAACGAACTGATCAGGAAGTAGAAAGCCGCCCGGGGCGGACCTGCATTCGTTATTCTTCGATTCAGTTATTTTCTTCAAAGAGGCGGATGGCGAAATCCATCTGCGGGTCGCTCCCGGACAGGATGTCGCTGATCGTGGGCACGACCCGGTGATCGGGGGGAAAGCCGGCGGACACGTCGTGGTCCGGCACCGCCGCCTCGAACGTGGTCCTGGCGACGCGGAGGCGGAGATCGGTATGGTGGAGGACGATCTCCGTGGAATTGTCGTGGCAGCGGAAGGTGCCGCCGCCGGTCTCGCCGATGAATACGGCCAGCTCATGGTGCCTGACGATGCTGCAGAAATGGCCGGAGGTGGAAAAACAGCCGCCGTCGATGAGCGCGTGGACGGTGCCGGAGAAATGCACGGCATGCGGGGCCGTCTCGACGAACAGGTTGCCGTAGCTCACCCCTTTTTTGAAATACACGAAAGGCCGGCGGGCCAGGTGGGAGATCAGGGCCACCGCCATGTCGGGATCGCCGCCGCCGTTGCCGCGGATATCGATGACCAGGTGGGCGATGCCCAGGTCATTCATCTGCCGGAAGGAGTTCTCAAAAAAAGCCCGGTAATCGGGGTTCTGCGATGCTACAAACGACGGCACCCGCAGCACCGCCCGGCGGCCGCTGGTGGAAAAGCCGAGGCGGCCGTCCCATGGGAAGCGGGCGTTGGCCGCGCCGTTGACCTGGGTGAACGGCCGGGCCGCCACGCGCACGGTTGCTTCGTTGCCATTGGCGGGATCCTTCAGCAGCAGGTCGAACCCGGGCGATTCGCCCCAGAAATAGTAATAATAGCGGTAGAATTCCCGGTTCAATCGATAGGTCCTGGCGGACAGGTTCAGCGCGTCCGCCGATATCCCCGCCTGCATGCGCCCGATGACCGAAGCGATCGGCTCATTGTTGATGGCGAGCACTTCGCGGCCCAGGGGCACCGGCGGATCGGAGCCGTAATCGGCATCGATATAGGCTTTGCCGTCGACCAGGTGGATGCCCAGGGGCATGACCGGGCCCGGGGAAAAACCGCTGGACGGGCTGATGCGGGTATGGCCGCAATGATAGCGTGCGACCAGGGGCGCGGCGACACGGTAGAATTGCACCTCGTTCATATCGCGCTGCAGGGATGCCGATGCCGCGTCGAAGATGCCGGCGAGCGTTTCCGCGGTCTCGTAGCGGAACCGGTCGGGGTGGTTGCTCTCCAGGGCGCTGCGCATCTGGGCAAGATCGGCCTGCAGCCGCTCCGGGGAGAAATTTCCCGTGATCCCGTCCCACGGGCCATTGCCGCCGGCCTGGCATGAGGCGGAAAAAAGGAGGGCTGCGCAGAAAAGGATCAGGGCCGGCTTAAAAAAAACGGATCGCCTGGCGGGCATACAACCTCCTGGCCCATGGCGGCACGTTGCGCTGATACCAGCGGAAAAAGCGCTCATGCCGGTATTTTTCATTTTACCATAACAGGGCCATCCCGGGTAGCCGGAGAAGGGAATGCGGCGCCAGTCTCTATGTCCGCTCAATCCGCGCTGGAGCTGACCATCAATGTCAGCAGCCGCGATCTGTTTTTTGCCTGGACGGTCATGCCGTTCTGGAAGTCGATCACCCAGGACTCGGCCACCGTGGAGCTGTCGCCGGTCCAGATCACGGTGAGGTCCTCCCCGAAGATGGCGTCCAGGAAATATTTTTTGCCTTCCGGTTTCTTTTGCAGCAGGGCCGCGGCTTCCTCGACCGTCGGCAGGCGCCATTTCTTGTTGCCGCCATAGGCGACACGGTTCAGGGACTCGATCCATTCCTGGGATTTTTTCAGGTTCATCCTGACGGCATTCCCCTGCCGCGCCCAGACCAGGCCGGTGGCGTTGTCAACGATCAGGCGCAATCCCGCGGCGTTCCTGATCTCGTAGCGGTGCTGGAAATTCCCCCCGGGGTTCCTTTTCGCATCGAATATGTTCCTGGCCGCCAGCATCCTGGAGATCTCAGCTTCATCCAGGGCTTTGTATTCCTGCCTCAGCAGGGGGGCGGTGGGCTGGACCACGGCGGGAGCTTGAGCGGCTTCGACGACCGGAGCCGGGATCTTTCTGCGGGACGCTTCAGCGGCCCTGGCTTTTTTCAGGAATTCGCCGGGGAGTTGCACGGCCATGGCCGGGAGCGAGCGGGGGTCGGGGCGGGGGAGAGCGGCGATCTCTGCGGCACGCATTTCCAGGCTTTCCCAGGCCTGATCCGCTTTTTTCCCCAGGCCGACCAGCAGGGCAGCCAGCGCCGCCAGGATCAGTCCGACCGCAGAAAGCAAATAAAGAGGATTTCGCCGGGTCCCGGCCTTCTTTGCCGGCCCGGCCTCTTCGGGAACGGGTTCCTTGACCGGTCGTTCGCGGGTCCGCTTCTCCTGCTGCGGCCTGGCGCCTTTCGGCTTCTGCGCCGGCAGCGGCTTGCCCCGGGCGGGGACGTCCCCGGGCTTTATGGTTTCATCCAGCCCCAGTTGGGCCTGTTCCCGGCTTTTTTCAATGCCCGTTTCCGCCGCAGGCAGGTTCGCGGCGGCGGATGTCGCCCGCGCCTCTCCGGCATTCGCAGGCAGAGGAACGGCCTCTGCGTCCTTTTGCGAGCTTGCCTCCAGCCGCAGTTTCAACAACTCGGCTTTCGCGGACGGGTCTCCCTCTTCGGCCGCTTTCTTATACCACTTCATCGCTTCCGGGATGTTTTTCTCGACGACCAGCCCATCCCGGTAGATGTCCCCCATGGCGCGCTTGGACGGGGCTTTGCTTTTTCGGGCCGCTCTCTGGAACCATTCCTGCGCTTTTATCTGGTTGCGCTCGATGCCCACGCCGTCCTTGTACATCGCGCCAACGGAGAGCTGGGCCTCCTCATTTCCCATCCTGGCCGCTCTTTCATAGAATTCAAAGCCTTTCTTCAGGTCCTTGTCCACCCCGTTTCCCTGGCAGTACATGGCTCCCAATCTCAACTGGGCCTGGGCGGCGCTTTTCGGGTCCCCTTCCTGCGCGGCCGCCCTGCTGTACCAGATGAACGCCCGGCGGGGATTTTTCTCTACCGCCAGCCCGTTCAGATAGAAATCCCCCAGGCGGAGCTGCCCGAAGGCGTTTTCCTGATCGGCCGACTTTCTATACAGCTCGGCGGCCCGGCGGATATCGCGATTGACCCCGAGGCCTTTCTCGTACATGCGCCCCAGGCTGGCCTGTGCTTCGTCATTGCCCTGGTCGGCCGATTTTTCATACCAGACGAACGCTACGCGGGGGTTTTCCTCGACACCCAGCCCGGCCAGGTAGAGACCTGCCAGCCTTGCCTGCCCGAGAGCGTTGCTCTCCGCGGCTGATTTTTTATATAATTCCAGGGCCCGGGGAATGTTTCTCTCGACTCCCAGGCCTTTCTCGTACATTTCTCCCAGATACGCCTGCGCTTCGCCGTTGCCCTGATCCACCGATCTCCGCAGCCATTCCAGCGCCGCCTTGTAATCCGGGTCAACGCCCTTTCCCAGCAGGAACATCTTTCCCAGCTGCAGCTGGCTGTAGGCGTGCCCCTTTTCGGCGGACTCGTAGTACAATTCCAGGGCTTTCCGGTAGTTTTCCTTGCTCTTTCCCCCGTTCAAGCCGACCTCTCCCGCTTGCGCTTTGCCAGGCACATTACACCATTTTTAACATAAATCAAGCGAATATGGAACAGGCGCCCGAAAAACGGGGGCAGCGAAAAAAGGGCAAAAGTTAAAAGCAAATGGCCTGTGTTCCCCGGCCCTTTGACTCTCATGGCGGCGCGGGATAGAATGGACCGCAAGTTCAGGAGGAGCGCGATGAAAAGAATGATCGTTCTACTTTGCATCCTGGCGACAGCGGGCTTCGCTGTCGCCGACATGACCGACGAGGTCGTGAAGCCCGGCGACAACCTGGTCATAGAAGGCGTCCCGGCCATTCCCCGGGCCCTGGCCGACGAAGCGGACAGCTACGGCAATTTCCGCTCCGCCAGCTTCCTGGGCTGGCATCCATCCAGCCGGGAAATGATCATCGGCACCCGCTTCGCCGAGACCACCCAGGTCCATCGGGTCAATGCCCCGGGAGCGGCCCGGGTCCAGCTCACCTTTTTCAAGGAGAGGATATCCGGTGCCGACATCGACCCGCTTCGCGGCGAATTCATCGTTTTCAACAAGGACAGGGGCGGGGACGAGAACTTCCAGAAATACCGCTACGATCCCGCCAGCGGCAAAACCACGATGCTGACCGACGGCAGGTCGCGCAACACCGGCGGGGCGTGGTCCAACGCCGGCGACCGGCTGGCATATGGATCCAACCGCAGGAACGAAAGCGACCTGGACATCCATGTCATGGACCCGCGCGATCCCGCGAGTGACCGGCTGCTGCTGCAGGTGCAGGGCGGCGCCTGGGGAGTGCTGGACTGGTCCCCCGACGACGGCCGGCTCCTTGTTCAGGAGGGCATTTCGATCAACGAGAGCTACCTGTGGCTGCTGGACCTGGCCACGGGCCGGAAGGAACTGCTCACGCCCAAGGGCGGTAAAGAGAAAGTGGCTTACAATCACGCGGCTTTCACGAGCGACGGCAAGGGCATCTACGCCCTGACCGACAGGGACAATGAGTTCGTGCGCCTGGCCCATATCGACCTGGCCAGCCACAGGCACACTTTCCTGACCTCAAACATCCCCTGGGACATCGATGAATTCGCGCTCAGCCATGACCGCAGCCGGGTGGCTTTCCTCAGCAACGAGGAAGGAGCGAGCGTCCTGCGCGTGCGCGACCTGGCCACGGGAAAAGAAACGCCGCCGCCCGATCTGCCCCTGGGTCTGATCTCCGGGCTGCAATGGCACCGCAACAACAGGGACCTCGGCTTCACCGCCAGCGACCCGCGTTCGGCCAGCGACGCCTATTCGCTCGATGTCGAAAGCGGCAGGGTCGTGCGCTGGACGGCCAGCGAGCTTGGAGGCCTGAACAGCGAGAACTTCGCCACGCCGGAGCTGGTCCGCTGGAAGAGCTTCGACGGCAGAACGATCTCGGGTTTTTTGTACCGCCCGCCCGCCCGCTTCACCGGCAGGAGGCCGCTGATCATCGACATCCACGGCGGGCCGGAAGGGCAGGCGCGGCCCTCGTTCATCGGCCAGAAGAACTATTTCCTGAATGAGCTCGGCGTGGCCATCCTCTTTCCCAATGTCCGCGGTTCCAGCGGCTTCGGCAAGACCTTCCTCAAGCTGGACAACGGCTTCCTGCGCCAGAACTCCTACAAGGACATCGCCGCCCTGCTCGACTGGGTCCAGGCCCGGCCCGACCTGGACGGCGAACGCGTCATGGTGACCGGCGGCAGCTACGGCGGCCACATGGCCCTGGCCATCGCCGCCTTCTATCCCGAGCGCATCCGCTGCGCCGTCGAAGTGGTGGGCATTTCCAGCCTGGTGACCTTCCTGGAGAACACGTCCGGCTACCGCCGCGACCTGCGCCGGGCGGAGTACGGCGACGAGCGCGACCCGAAAATGCGCCATTTCTTGCTGCGCATCGCGCCGCTCAGGCACAGCGACAAGATGCGCAAGCCCCTGTTCATCATCCAGGGCGCCAACGATCCCCGCGTCCCCTTGAGCGAGGCCGAGCAGATGCGCGATACGCTGAAAAAGTCGGGAGTGCCGGTCTGGTACCTGGTGGCCAGGGACGAGGGGCACGGCTTTGCCAAGAAGAGCAACCGCGATTTCCAGTTCTATGCCACGGTACTGTTCACCAGGGAGTTCCTGCTGAAATAGGCGACGCTGACGGTGCGCCGGGGGAGCGTCCGGCGTCGCTAGTCAGACGGCTTGCGGGCGCTGAAGGTGCCGATCTCAGGGCCCCGGCCGGCGCTCCCGGTTCTCCTGGCGCTGGCGCACGCTCTACTTCGACTGGCGCAGGAATTTCAGGAACTCGGCGTCGGTGGACAGGATCAGGACGGTCTCGCGGCCCATGATCTCGCGGTAGGTATCGAGCGTCTTGATAAACTGGTAGAAGGCCGGGTCGCGGTTGTAGGCGGCGGCATAGATCTGCGTGGCCTGAGCGTCGGCCTTGCCCATGGTCTCCTGCCCCTTGCGATAGGCTTCCGACTCGATGCGCTTGGCTTCGCGCTCGCGCTGGCCGCGGATCTCGGCGCTCTTGCCGTCGCCCTCGGAGCGGTAGCGCTCGGCGATGCGCTTGCGCTCGGAGATCATGCGGTCGAAGACCTTGCGCTGCACGTCGTCGACGTAATTGACCCGCTTCAGCTTGACGTCGCGCAGCTCGATGCCGTACTCGGGCGTGATGGCGGACGCGGCCTTGAGGATGATGGCATTGATATTCTCGCGCCCGACCTCGACCTTTTCCAGCACGGTGACCACGTCGAGGACCTCCTGCAGTTCGCCGGTGGTCTCGAAGGGGCGGTTGGAGCTGCGCACGATCTCGATCAGGTTGTGGTTGGCGATGGCGTTGCGCGTCTCGCCGTCGATGATGTCGTCGAGGCGGGAGTAGGCGCCGCGCTCGTCGCGCACGCGCTGGAAGAACACCAGCGGGTCGCTGATGCGCCAGCGGGCATAGGTGTCGACCCAGATGTATTTCTTGTCCTTGGTCGGGATCTGGTTGGAGTCGCCGTCCCATTCCAGCCAGCGCTTCTCGAAAACATGGGTTTTCTGCACGAAGGGCAGCTTGACGTGCAGGCCGGGGTTCATGACGGCGCCGCCCACCGGTTCGCCGAACTGGGTCAGGATCACCTGGTGGGTCTCGGAAACGATGTAAAGGGCGTCACTCAGTATGAGCAGGGCCAGCGAGGCAACGATGGCGATGACGATCTTGGGCGTCTGTTTCATTTTTCCACCTCCTTCTTCAGCTCCTCGGCCAGGTTGAGGAGGGGCAGGACGTTCTTCTGCTTTTCATCGACGATGACCTTGCGGCCGATCTTGGGCATGATCTCGTTGATCGTCTCCAGGTAGAGGCGCTTGCGGGTCACGTCCGGGGCCTTGGCGTATTCCTGGTGCATGGCGATGAAGCGCTCGGCCTCGCCGCGGGCGCGGTTGACGCGGGCCAGGGCATAGCCCTCGGCGCGGCGCAGGATCTCTTCGGCCTCGCCCGAGACCCTGGGTATGGTCTGGTTGTAATCCGACCAGGCCTCGTTGATCTTGCGCTCCTTTTCCTGCAGCGACTGGTTGACCTCGTTGAACGACGGCTTGACCTGCTCGGGGGGATTGACGTCCTGGAAGATCATCTGCTTGACGTCGATGCCGATCTCGTACAGGTTGCAGAGTTCCTGCAGCAGGTCCTTGGCCTCGGCGGCGATCCGGGCCCGGCCGATGGTCAGGACCTCGTCGACGCTGTTGTCGCCGATGACCTTGCGGACCACGGTCTCGTTCATGTAGCGGAAGGTGTCGTTGACGTTGCGCACCTTGAACAGGTACTTGTATGGGTCGCGGATCTGGTATTGCACGATCCATTCGGCGTCGACAACGTTCAGGTCGCCGGTGAGCATGGACGCTTCCTTCTGGGCATCCGCCGGGGCCGCGTAGCGCGTGGAAATACTGGGTTCCAGCGTGCGGAAGCCGAATTCCATCTTCAGCTGCCGCTGCACCGGCACCTTGATCAGTTTCTCGATGCCCAGGGGCAGTTTGAAGTTCAGCCCCGGCTCGCTGGTGCGCTGGTACTTGCCGAAGCGCAGCACCACCCCGGCCTCTTCCGGCTGTATCTGGTAGACGGAGCCCAGGATGAGGACCAGCCCGAACAGGGCCGCGGCCACGATCAAGATGGTTTTTTTTGAGATTTTCGGCATTTGCATCTGTTCCAACCTCTGGAAATCAAAGCTCATGTCAGCCTCCTTGTCGCCCGGCGGTTCCCGGAACATCCGGCCGCAAAAAAATTGCATTAACTATACCGGAAAAACCATTTCCCTGCAAACGGCGGTCAAGAATGCCGGAATCCGCTCGCTGATGTCGCCGCCAGGACGCAGTCCGCACCCGCTTACCCGTCAGCGGGCAGCTCCTTGAGCGGGTAGGAATAGCTCTCGTGCGGGGTGGGTCCTCCTTTTCTGTCGAGATAGGAGCGGAGGAACTGGCCGCAGTTGCTGCCGATGGCGTTCTCCTCGAACTCGCCGATCGAGACGATCACTTCGTAGCCGGCCCGGCGCAGGTCATCGACGACCGCTTCATCGCCGTGGCCGGGGACGAAAACCGGGAGCAGGCCGCTGGCCAGCGCGCGCCTGGTGGGGTTCACCGGGGTGATCTTGACCAGGAAGATGGCTGGGTCGAAATGGGCCAGGAGCTGGTCGGCGCGCAGGGGAAAGCCCGTGGCCAGCGCGAAATTCAGGGTGATCTTGCGGTCGCCGGGCCGGAAGAAATCGCGGCCGTAGGCGGCCATGGCGGCGAAACTCCAGGTCGGGGCCGGGACGAGCTCGCGGCGCCTTTGCTCGTCGCTGGCATGCAGGGAGAACTGGAACTGGAACGTGCCGCGGGGGAAGCCGTCCTTCACCGCCAGCAGGCGGTGGAAAAAACTGTCGCAGCCGCAAGGAGCGATGGTCGAAAGCGAGAGGAGCAGCCCTGGCGCCTGCAGGCGGCCGGGCAGGGCGGCGATGACGTCCAGCAGCGCCGGGTTCATGGCCGGTTCGCCCATGCGCGCGAACTGGATCTTGAATTTTTCGCTGGGGATGACGCCGTCGGGGAAGCGCTTCCTGACCAGGTAGTCGATCTGGAACTCGATCTCCTCCCGGCTCAGGCGCCCATGATATTCCCCGCCGGCGTCGCAGAAGCGGCAGGCGCAGGGGCAGCCGAAGAGGCAGGAGACGATCAGCACCCATTTCTTCTCCCTGGGCAGCGGCGGCTGCAGCGATTCCACGAACTCTACATGGTCCCCGGCGGCGTTGCGGGCGATGTACACCTGGGCCAGGTCGTCCCTGCCGGCGCTGGCGATCACGCGCATGGGCTTTCTCCCGCCTGGATCTCCATGGCGGCGCGCAGGCCGTCGCCGGCGGCGATGGCCGCCTGGCGAAACCGGCCGTTGCCCGCATCGCCGACCCGGAAAATTCTTTTTAGCCTTTCCAGCTCAACCAGGATGGCCCGCAGCCCGGGGTCGAGAAAGTCCAGTGCCGGGGAGCGGCCGATGGCGGTCAGGATGCGCTGGCACATGATCTCGCCACCGCGTCCAGAAATCGTATCCTCGGTCTTCAGCAGCATCTCCGCCTTTCCTCCCGGGGCCACGATGCCCGTCAGCCGGCAGTGTTCATGGATGACGATGCGGCGCTGCTGACAACAGCGGTCGACCAGCAGCGGCAGGGCGCGCGATTTTGCGGAACGGACCAGGACATGGACGTCGTTGGCCGCGGCCAGGCGTAGGGCATAATCGAAGGCGGCATCGCCGCCGCCGATGATGGCGATGGTTTCCTGCCTGGCCTTGAGCAGGGGGAGGACGCTGGTGAACAGGCGCCCGCGCCATTGCGCCTCGTCCAGGGGCGGTCCCGGAAGCAAGGGTTGGGTGCCGCAGGCCAGGATCACTTTGGCGGCCGTGCAGGCTCCCTTTTCGGTCTCGATCGCGAAGCTTCCGCCGCGAAGGGTCATGGCCAGCACGCGCGCTTTTTTGACCTGGATGCCGGCGGCCGCCAATTGGCGCTGCAGCCGCGCGGCCAGGATGCGACCGGTGACGCCGCCGGGAACCCCCGGAAAGTTTTCCACGCGGTTCGCTTCCCTCAACAGGCCGCCGACCCTCTCTTTTTCAAAGAGAAGGAACTCGACTCCACTGCGCCGGAGCTGGATGGCGGCCGCGATGCCGGCCGGACCGGCGCCGACGATCACGACCGGGGAGGTCATGCCGTTGCCACGAATGCCGCGAGCAGGTCAACGGCAAGGAGCGGCACGGCAAAGCCGTGGGCCAGGGCCCGCAGGCTGGCGACGTGCAGCTCGCGGTTGAGGGTCGCCGTGCCGTCGATGGCCGCGAAGACCGCGAAACCGCGGACAAAGGCGGAGCGGGCCGTGCTCTCGCAGCAGAGATGGGTCGCTACTCCGGTGACGAGCAGCTGCTCAACGTTATTTTGCCGCAGACGCGATTCGAGATCGGTTTGATGAAAAGAGTCGTATTGGGTTTTTTCTATGACCGGGGCGCCTGGGGGCAGCAGTCCGTCCTCGATGCCGACCAGGGGGTGGTCCGGGGTCAGCAACTCCCGCCACCAGGCGGCCATTTGCCCCGAATCCTTGATGCCGTTGGCGTGGCGGGTGAAGTAGAGCGGTCGGGAGGCTTTGCTGAAGGCCGCGATGAGCGCCCGGACATTGGCAACGATCGCCGGCGCTGCTGGAAGAAAGGCGTGGCTTTCCTCGCGGAGAAAGTAACCCTGCATGTCAATGACCAGCAGTGCCGCCCGGGGCGGGGCGAAGGCTGCGGCGCGGCGGTTGGCGGGCAGCTCACGGGCCATGGCGGCCGCTTCGGCGGCAATGTTCTCGCGGGTGAAATAGGTTTCCTTGCGCATGTTTTTCGCTATGGAGATCGGATTATAACACAGACCAGGCTCAGCGCCGTGCCGCGGGACGGGCAAGGAGGATGGATCGCCCGTCGGCGAAAACCGGGTCCTTCCGTTCGGGTTGTGCTAGAATAGAACCATGACCACCAAGCTGGTGCTGTTCGGGTTGGGCCTGCTGCTGCTGGTGAAGGGATCGGACCATTTCGTGAAGGCGGCGGCCTCGCTGGCCAAGAAACTCGGCGTCTCGGAGTTCGTCATCGGCCTCACCCTGGTGGCGCTGGGGACATCGGTCCCCGAGCTGGCCTCGGCCCTGGCGGCGGCCTTCAAGGGCCAGGGCGGCCTGGTCCTGGGCACGGTCGTCGGCGCCAACGTGGCCAACATGCTGCTGATCAGCGGCCTGGCCGGCGTGCTGGCAGCCGTGCGCACGCGCAGGGAGATGATCGGCCGCGACGGTTACATCATGCTGGCGGCCACCGCCCTCTTCTGCCTGTTCGCCTGGGACGGCGTTTTTTCGCGCCTCGAAGCCGCGGCCATGCTCCTGGTCTATGTCGCCTACATCCTGTTCCTGTTCACGGCCAAGGAGGGCCTGGACGAGCAGTACGGCTTCAGGCAGTTCCTCAACTACCTTTTCCGCTTCCAGTACCTGCTGACCTTCAAGGACCGCGTCGTCGCCAACCTGGGTCGCGGGGGGGAAAGGAAGGCGGATTCCGCCGCCGACAGGAAGATCGCGCGCGCCTTCCGCGCGGGAGTCGTCAGGGACCTGCTGGTGATGGCGGTGGGGGTGGCGGCGATCGCCTTCGGCGCCGAGCTGTTCATCGGCGCCGCGGTCCACTTCGCCGAACTGCTCAAGGTGCCGCCGGTGCTGGTCGGCGCCAGCATCGTTTCCCTGGGCACGACCCTGCCGGAAATGAGCGTCACCGTGTCGGCCGCCCGGCGGGGCTTCGGCCACATCGCCATGGGCAACGTCCTGGGCTCCTGCATCGCCAACCTCGGCCTGATCGTCGGTGCCGCGGGCCTGGTCCATCCCCTGCGCGCTGACCGGTCAAGGCTGCCGCTGCTGCTGGGCTTCCTCCTGCTGTCCAGCCTGCTGCTCCTGGGCTTCATCCGCACCGCCTGGCGCATCCGCCGTTGGGAAGGAGCGATCCTGCTGGCCTTGTACGCCGCCTACGCGGCTTTGCTCTATTTCGCCTTAACCTGAAATATGTGCCCGTGGCACTGTGCGCAAAGCCATAAACGTTTTTATTACCGTTATATTTTCTTGCTGCCACTGTCACTTTCACTGGGTTTGAATTGCATTTGCCCTGCGCAAAACCTATAATTTGCCCATGAAAAAGAAATTCATCCATCTGGCGCTACTGCCCGTCTTCGTCATGTTCGTCGTCGCCGCCTGCAGTTGCGGCTGCGCCGGCAACAGCCCCGCCAGCGATCCCGGCCCCGTCATCAACCTGCAGGAGATGTCCGTCCAGCAGCTCCGCCAGGGCTATGACGCGGGCCGCTTCACCGTCAGTGACGTGGTGCAGGGCTACCTCAACCGCATCGAGGGCCTCGACCGCGGCGGCCCGCAGCTCAATGCCATCATCGCCGTGAACCCCGACGCCCTGAAGATCGCGGCCGGGCTGGACGCCGAGCTCAAGGCCGGCAAGCCCCGCGGCCCGCTGCATGGCATTCCGGTCGTCCTGAAGGACAACATCGACTCCAGCGACGCCATGGCGACCACGGCCGGCTCCATCGCGCTGCGCGACTCCTATGCCCGCCATGACAGCCGCGTGGCCGAACTGCTGCGCGCTGCCGGGGCGGTCATCCTGGCCAAGGCCAACATGAGCGAATGGGCCAACTTCCGCGCCAGCTACTCCTCGAGCGGCTGGAGCGGCGTCGGCGGGCAGACGCGCAATCCCTACGTGCTCGACCGCAACCCCTGCGGCTCGAGCTCGGGCTCGGGCGTCGCCGTCGCGGCCAGCCTCTGCGCCCTGGCCATCGGCACCGAGACCAACGGCTCGATCGTCTGCCCGGCCACCAACAACGGCATCGTCGGCCTCAAGCCCACCGTCGGCCTGGTCAGCCGCAGCGGCATCATCCCCATCTCCTTCACCCAGGACACCGCCGGCCCCATGGGGCGCACGGTCGCGGACGTGGCGGCCTGCCTCGGCGCCCTGGCGGGCGTCGACGCCGATGACGCCAAGACGCAGGCCGCGGCGGGGAATCTTCACGCCGACTACCGGCTGTTCCTCAAGGCGGACGGCCTGAAGGGCAAGCGCCTCGGCCTGATGAAGAACCTCATGGGCTATCACTACCGGGTGGATGCCCTCATGGAGCAGGCCGTCGCGTTCCTGAGAGGGCAGGGGGCCGAGGTCGTCGAGGTCGAGGGCCCGAAAGAGGGGCCGATCGAGAGTGACTCCTTTCAGGTCATGCTCTACGAGTTCAAGGACGGCCTGAACAGGTATTTCGCCGGCCTGGGCGACGGCGCCAAGGTCAGGAGCCTGGCGGAGCTGATCGAGTTCAACAAGCAGGACCCGGTCGAGCTGCGCTGGTTCGACCAGAAGCTCCTGGAGCAGGCCCAGGAAAAGGGCGGCCTGGAAGCGGCCGAGTACCGCAAGGCCCTCGAGTCGATGCTGAAGGCCGCGCGCGACGAGGGCATCGACAAGCTGCTGGCCCAGCACAAGCTGGACGCGCTGCTGGCTCCGACCGGCGCCCCGGCCTGGAAGACCGACAAGGTCGACGGCGACCACTTCACCGGCAGCAGCTCCTCGCTGGCGGCCATCGCCGGCTACCCGAGCATCACCGTGCCCATGGGCTTCGTCGACGACCTGCCGGTGGGCGTCTCCTTCTTCAGCCGCGCCTGGAGCGAGCCGCTCCTCATCGAGATCGCCTACGCCTACGAGCAGGGGACGAAGCAGCGCCGGGCGCCGAAGTACCTCGTTTCCGATTGAAAAAAAAAGGGAGCGGCGCGGGCCGCTCCCTTCGTGTGTCGTAAAAGGCTCGGTTCTAGTCCGGGACGGTGAACGAGAAGCCGGAGGTGTTGTTGCTGGAGAAATCGTCGGGACTGGTGATGCTGGCGACGATCCGGTACGTGCCTCCCTTGCTGAGCATGGGATGGTGGGCGTTCCGACGGCCTTTCTGGCCGAATTTCTGCTCCACTGTCTTCACCCATTCATCGCCGCTGGCCAACGATTCGATGGTCCAGCTGCCGCCGGTGAAACGCATCAGCCCGCCGGAGTCGAACATCTCCCATTTGACCCGGATGTTGTTGACGGTCCGCGCCTGGTTGTGGGTGACACGGATCTTGAACTTCATCCGGTAGTCCCAGCCGCCCTGCAAGTACAGCCGTGACAGCTCCAGGTCGTCCCGGGGCGCCGAGATGCGGACATCCACGATGGTGAGACGCGCTTCGCCCGTATTGTCGCCCTCGTTGGTCTCGTCGATCTGTGAGGTCGGTCCGTCGACCATGACCCGGGTCAGCAGCCCCGTGGGAGGAATGCCGCTCACCGCCAATGGCTGCAGGTATATGTCGCCCTCGGCGCCGGCGGCCAGGGTGACGCGGCGGGTGATGGTCTGCGCCCCGGGGCCGCCGCCCTCGGGAAAGGTCAGGCGGAAGGAAACATCCATGTCGATGGCGTTGATGTGGTTCTTGACGCGGGCGACGATATAGCCGCCGCGGCTGAAAACGTAGCGCACGCTCAGCAGTTCCAGGTTGCGCGCCATGACAGCCGTGGTGAGCACCATGTCGACCACGGTGAGAAAATTGGTCAGGGCGAAGACCGGGCTCTCCGCCGTCAAGGCGTTGTCGGTGGTGGATACGCGGATGCGGTAGTTTTCGCCGGGTTCGGCCGTGCCGCCGATATAGCTGCCGGCCGGCCAGGCGTAGGAGGTGGTGCCGGCGGGCAGCGAGTTGACGATGTTGCCGACCAGGGCGCCGCCGCTGCGGATCAGCTGCAGCTTCAACTGCTGGCTGACGCCGGCGGCCGACCAGCTGATGGTGCGGTTGTCCCCGATGCGATGGGGGGACGTGCCGCTGAGACCCACGCTGCTGATCGTTCCCGGCGTGCCGGGATCTCCCGGATCGCCGGGGTCACCCGGGTCGCCGGGGTCACCCGGGTCGCCGCCTCCGGCGACCACGGTGAATATCGCGCTCTCGCCCACGCCCGAGCCGTCGCTGGCGGCAACGCGCACCCGGTAGCGCTCGCCGACCACGGCCGGGGCGCCGACCGTCCAGGGGTAGGGCGAGCTGTCCGGGGACTGATTGCCGACGATATTGCCGACCAGGGCGCCGCCGGGAGTGATCAGGTTGATGCGCACATTGGACGTTACCCCGCTCGCTGTCCAGGCGATGGGGCAGGCGGCCCCCAGGGCCACGTCGCCGCCGGCGGGCTGGGTCACGGTGATGGTGCCTCCGAAAGCCAGGCCCGCGGCGAATAGCGCCAGGGCCGCGAAAAGCAATGTCTTCTTCATGCAAAACCTCCGTTTTCTTATTTGCCCCTTAGATAGAAGTCATCGCAAAGATATCTCACGCACCGCGATTTTAAATATCTTCCTGCCGGGATCTGCCTTTCCCGGCCGTGGCTTATGCGCTATAATCGGGCGCGAGGAGGCGTACATGCCCACGAGGAAGGAATTCTGCCGGAGCTGCCTGGCCATGGCGCTGGCCGGCATGGGGGCGCCCCTCGTTTTCGGGCGCAAGGGAGATGAAGTGAAAAAAGCAGGGGACAATAAAAAGGAAAAAGAGGTCGTCGGCGCCTGCGGCATCGCCTGCAGCGCCTGCCCGGCCTATATCGCCACGCGCAGCGACGACGACGCCCTGCGCGCCAGGACCGCGCAGGAATGGTCGCAGATGTACCACGCCGACATCAAGGCGATCGACATCAACTGCGACGGCTGCCCCAGCGACGGGCCGCGCCTGTTCGCCCATTGCCTCGAGTGCGGGATCCGCAAGTGCGCCCGCGAAAAGAAGCTGGCCAACTGCGCCGCCTGCCCGGAATATGCCTGCCCGCAGTTGCAGGAGTTCTTCGCCATGGTGCCGCAGGCCAGGGAGACGCTGGAGGGATTGCGAATGAAGTGATGCGTGACGCGTAACGCGTGACGCGAAAGAAGAAGAAAGCGCTTTCTCATCACTCATCACGGAGTTCTGAAAGTTCGTTCACGCTTCACGTATAACGAATTCTTCTAGCTCTGATTCTTCCTCGTCACTCGTAACTTGTCACTCGTCACTCCTCACGGAGCGCCGATTCTCCTTGAGCCTCCTCAGCATCTCCCTGATGTCCCTGGCGCCGCGGATGGCCACGTAGACGGTGATCGTGCCATACCAGAGGAGGCAGAAGGCGGTGAGCAGCTTCCAGAACAGCGGGGCGTTCATTTCGTCACCTCGCCGCGGGCGGGCTTGAGCAGCGAGCCGGCGACCATGGCCGTGCCGGCCAGCAGGTAGGCGGCGATGCCCGAGTAGTAGGGGCCGATGTTGCCGCGCACCCAGGTTGAGGTGGCGGGCACCTGCTCCAGCACCAGGTAGAGGACGGGCACCAGCGCCCCGACGGCGATGGCCGCTGCGGCGCCCCGGGAATTGGCCCGCCGCCAATAACAGCAGGCGATGAGCAGCACCGACATGCTCGAGAGGTAGATCGTGCCGGTGACGCCCAGGTAGGTCCACAGGTCGCCCTGCAGCGGGTACCAGAGGCCGTAGGCGAGGAGAAAGAGGCCGATGCCGGCCACGATCAGGCGGTTCAGGCGCAGGCCGCGGCGCTCCGACCAGTTCTTCCTGCGGAAGGGGGCCAGGATGTCGTTGTAGATGACGCTGGCCCAGGTCAGCATGTAGGAGGAGTCGGTGGACATGTCGGCGGCCAGCATGGCCGCCACCAGCAGGCCCATTAGGCCGACGGGCAGGAAGGCGCCGAGGAAACGCGGCATGGCCTGCAGGCTTTCCGCGCCGGCGCCCAGCGTGGCCAGGGCCGCGATGCCCCAGATGCCGGGGATGAGGAAGCGGGCGACGAAGAAAAAGCTGGTGCGAGTGTAGACCTTCTGCCCGGTCCTGGCGTCCCTGGCCGCCAGCACCCTCTGGATGACCGCCATCCAGGTGAGCACGGCCGCCAGGTTGAGCAGGGCGTTGAAGAGGACGTAGGGCCAGCCCATCTGCGGGTGGAGGAAGGGGTTGAAGCCGCCGCTGCCGTGAACGGCCTGGACCGTGGCCACCAGCCTGCCCCAGCCGACCTTGAGCAGGATCAGCACCGTCACCGCGATCATGCCGGCGCTCATCACGATGAACTGCAGGTAATCGGTGACCAGCACCGAGAGCATGCCGCCCAGGATGGTGTAAACGGCCACCATCAGCAGCAGAGCGGTCATGGCCAGCTCCAGAGTGTGGGCCTGCATCCAGGCGGCCGGCCCCGCGGCGCCGGGGGCCGCCCTCAGGGAAAAGCCGGTCACCTGCAGAAGGAACTCGCCGCCGGTGCGCAGGAACACGCCCATGTTGAGCAGGCCGCCGAGGACGATCACCACGCCGGCGGCGCGGCGCACGCCCGGGCCGAAGCGGCGCTCGAACAGCTCGGGCAGGGTCATGACGCCGCTCTGGCGCAGGGGCTTGATGCAGAAGCCGCTGAGACCGACCGTCAGCATGGCCAGGGCATAGAGGATGCCCGGAGTGGCGCCGGCGAAGCCGTAGCGGAAGCCGTTCTCGGCGGTGTACATGCAGGTGACGATGCCGAACTCGGTGGCCGCCAGCGAGGCCACGCCGAGATAAACGTTCATCTCGCGGCCGGCGACCAGGAAGTCCTCGACCCGGCCGACGTACTTGCGCACCATCAGGCCGGCGGCCATGGTGGCCAGCAGGTAGAGGCCGACGATGCCGCCGTCGATCGCGAGGTTGAAATTGCCCATGGAGGCGATTGTACAGGAGCGCCGGCGAAAATGCCAATAGCGGGAAAAGAAGAGCGGGTCTACGTGACGCGTAACGCGTGACGAGAAGCCGCATGCCGGTGAACGGTCAGGATACATCTCTGTATATTGTTTCACTCGCCATGTGCTACAATGGCGATCGATGAGGACGCGATGAGGAAAGCCATCCGTTTCGTTGTTATCGTGCTGGCCACGGCGATCTCCCTGGCGGCCGCTCGGCAAAGCCGCATCCTGGTCAACCACCTGGGCTACGACAGCCGCGCCGCGAAGAAGGCCGTCGTGGCCGCTCCCGCCACTCCGCTGCTCGAACGGTTCTCCCTGCTCGACCAGGGCGGCGTGCCGGTCATGAACGGGAAGGTGGCGCGCGCCGGCGAGGTGCCGGGATGGCGGGGACGCCATTTCTGGACCGTCGATTTCAGCGCCTTCCGCGGCAGCGGCGTTTTCCGGCTGCGCGTGTCCGGGCCGGACGTCCAGCTCGTTTCTGAGCCGTTCGCCGTTGCCCCCGGCCTGCTGGCCGATGCCTGCCTGTCCGACATCCTCTTCTACCTCAAGGGACAGCGCTGCTCCGGCGCAACCGACGCCTTCGACCGCCGCGCGCCGTTCTTCGGCGGCCGCCCGGGCACGGTCGACGTCCACGGCGGCTGGTTCGACGCCGCCGGCGACGACAGCAAGTACCTCACCCATCTCAGCTATGCCGCCTATATGAACCCGCAGCAGCAGCCGCAGGTGGTCTGGAACCTGCTGGCGGCACGCGACCTGCTGAGCGGCGCCCGGAGCGAACGGCTGCGCTCCCTGCTGCGGCGCATCGAGGACGAGGCGCGCCACGGCGCCGATTTCCTGGTGCGCATGCAGGACCCGGAGGGGTACTTCTATACGACGGTGCACGACATCTGGACGCACGAGCCGCAAGACCGCACCATCTGCTCGTTCCGCCTGCAGACCGGCGAGCGCGATGACAAGTACAAGGCGGGCTGGCGCATGGGGGCCGGCTCGGCCATCGCCGCCCTGGCCCGCGCTTCCACCCTGGGCGGGGGCGGGGAGTACCCGGCCGCGGCCTACCTGGAGGCGGCGCGAAAGGGTTTCCGCCACCTGCAGAAGCACGGTCGCGGCTACCTCGCCGACGGCCGCGAGAACATCATCGACGACTATTGCGCCCTGCTGGCGGCGTGCGAACTGTTCAAGGCGACGGGGGCGGCGGAATTCCTGCCGGAGGCGCGCTCCCGGGCGGCGTCAGTGCGCGCGCGCCTGGCCCAGGACAAGGATTACCAGGGATGGTGGCGCGCCGACGACAAGGGCGAGCGGCCGTACTGGCACGCCGTGGAAGCCGGGCTGCCGGTGGTCGCCCTGCTGCGCTACCTCGAGGTGGAGCCGGAAGCGGCCCGCGGTCCGGCGATCCGCGCGGCGGTCTCCGCCTCCCTGGAATTCGAGCTGGGCATCACCCGCGAGGTCGTCAATCCCTTCGGCCTGGCCCGGCAGTATGTGCAGGGGACGAAGACCCCGCGGCGCTCCGCCTTCTTCATGCCGCATGACAACGAAAGCGGCTACTGGTGGCAGGGGGAGAACGCCCGCCTGGCCTCGCTGGCCGCGGCGGCGCTGCTGGCTTCGCGGGTGCTGGCCGAGCCGGCCGGCGCCGGCCTGCGCTGCTACGCCGTCAGCCAGGTCGACTGGGTCCTGGGGCTGAACCCCTTCGACGCCTGCCTGCTGCAGGGGCGCGGGCGCAACAGCCCCGACTACCTGCCCGGGTTCCCCAACGCCCCGGGCGGCATCTGCAACGGCGTGACCGCCGGCATGGAGGACGAGAACGACATCGCATTCCTGCCCGGGCCGTGGGCCGCGAACCCGAGCCACAACTGGCGCTGGTCCGAGCAGTGGCTGCCGCACGGCGCCTGGATGTTCCTGGCCCTGGCGGCGCTGGAAGTTTCCCTGGCGGCGGAATGAGCCCCGGCCGGCGCCGGTGATCAAGGAGACAACGATGAAACGGATGGCTGCAGTGTGCCTGCTGATCATGGGACTGGCCGCCTGCCGGGCGCGGCTCGGGCCGCCGCCGGCCGCCGCGCTGCCGGCGCTGATCCCGCAGCCTGTCGAGATGACGGTCAGCAACGGCCGCTTCGTCCTTGCTGCGGAAACGGCATTCATCAGCGCCGCCGCCGAGGCCGCGGAAGGCGATCGCCGGGAAGCCGCCAGGCTGCTGCATGATCTGGAAACCCTGCTGATGGGGCATGAGCGCGGCGGCCGCACCTTGCCGCCGCCCACCCACCGCCCGGCGCGGTCGACGGTCCTGTTTTCCATCGACCCGGGAGAGTCGGCGCGGCTCGGCGACGAAGGCTATTCCCTGAAGGTCAGCCGCCAGGCGGTCGTCCTGCGCGCCACCCGCCCGGCCGGGCTTTTCTACGGGGCGCAGACCCTGCGCCAGCTCTTTCTCGCCCAGGCCGGCGCCCAGCGCCATTCGTCGTTGTCCCGCTCCCTGCCCTGTATGGAGATAGTGGACCGGCCGCGCTACTCCTGGCGCGGATTCATGCTCGACTGCTGCCGGCATTTTTTTCCCAAGGAGTTCATCAAGCAGTGCCTGGATGAGATGGCGCTGTTCAAGCTCAACCGCTTCCACTGGCACCTGACCGACGACCAGGCCTGGCGCATCGAGATCAGGAAGTACCCGGAGTTGACGGGAGTATCCGCAAACGGCGGATTTTACAGCCAGGAGGACGTCCGCGAGATCGTGGCCTATGCCGCCGAGCGCTTCATCACCGTGGTCCCGGAGATCGAGATGCCGGGGCACGCCACTGCGGCCCTCACCGCCTATCCGCACCTCTCCTGCAGCGGCGGGCCCTTCGCCAGCATGCCCCAATGGGGGGTCTTCGAAGATGTCTTCTGCGCCGGCAACGAGGAGACCTTCATTTTCCTCGGCCAGGTGCTGGAGGAGGTGGCGGCGCTCTTTCCCGGAGCCTGGGTGCACGCCGGCGGCGACGAGTGCCCCAAGTCGCGCTGGCGGGCGTGCCCCAAGTGCCGGGCGCGGATGACGGCCGAGGGCTTCGCCGATCCCATGGAGCTGCAGGGCTGGTTCGTCCGCCGCATGGAGAGGCGCCTGAACGGCCTGGGCAAGCGCCTGATCGGCTGGGACGAGATCCTCGAGGGCGGCCTGGCGCCCGAGGCCGCGGTGATGTCGTGGCGCGGCATGGCCGGCGGCATCGAGGCGGCGCGCCAGGGGCACGACGTGGTCATGGCGCCCACGACCCATGTCTACCTGGACTACTACCAGGGCGAGCCGCGCTTCGAGCCGCCGGCCATCGGCGGCTTCCTGCCGCTGTCGGCCGTCTACGCGTTCGAGCCGACCCCGCCCGGGTTGAGCGCCGCGGAAGCCGCGCATATCCTCGGCGGCCAGGCCAACCTCTGGACCGAGTATATCGCCACGCCCGGGCACGCCTCCTACATGATGTGGCCGCGCCTGTGCGCGCTCGCCGAGGCGGTGTGGAGTCCCGCCGCCGCCCGCGACTGGGATTCCTTCCTTTTCCGCCTGGGCCGGTTGCGCCCGTGGCTGGGATCCGCGGGACTGCGCATCGCCGATACGATGTGGCGGCCCGTCATCCGCGCCAAGGCCATGGCGCCGGCGGCAACATGGCAGGTCGAAATGAAATCCGGGATCCCCGGGGCCGTGATCCGCTTCACCGACGACGGCAGCGATCCGGGGCCGCGCTCGAAGTCCTATCACGCCCCGTTCGCCTGGGGTTCCGGCGGTGCCATCCGCGCCGCCCTGTTCTCCGGCCGCGACCGGCTGGGGCCGGTCGCCGAGCTCGTATTGGCGCGGCACCTGGCCGCTTTCGCCGCCGCCAAGGTCAAGTCCTCCGCTACGCTGCGCCCCGAGACCGGTGGGGCGTCCCTGCTGGTCGACGGCATCAGCGGCTCCCTGCAGCACAAGGATGGCTGCTGGCTGGGAGTGGAGGGGGGCAGCCTGGATGCGGTCATCGACCTGGGAAGCGTCCGCGAAGTCAGCCGGGTCGCGGCCCGTTTCCTGGAGCATCCCGCCGCCTGGATCTTCCTGCCGCTGCGGGTGAAGGCGGCCGTTTCCGCCGACGGCCGCGACTGGACCGCGGCCGTGGTCATCGACTGGCCTTTCGCGGGCGATCTCACCGCCCTGGGCAGCCGCGAGGCCGAGGCCGGCTTCCTGCCGCTGCCGGCGCGCTACGTGCGCCTGACGGCGCACGGCATCGGCGTTTGCCCCCCCGGCCACACCGGCGCCGGGGGCAAGGCCTGGCTGTTCATCGACGAGATCGTCGTCCAGTGAGCGCTGGCGCCAAACCGCGTGCGCTGAGGCGGCCCGGCCGCCTCTCTAAAAAAAACTGGGCACGAAATCGGTGATCCTCTCCTTTTCGATCCTTTCCGGGAAGGGGCCGGTGCAGCGCAGGTCGCGCCGGCCGTAGGAGCCAAAAAACATGCGGTTGCCGGCGCGGCAGCCGCCCCCGCAGACCGAGAGGTAGGCGCAGGTGGCGCACTCCGCCGGCGGCGTCTTGAAGGCGATGTAATTCGGGTGGCGGTGCCTGCGGCGGTAGATGTCCCAGATGTCGGATTCGTGGATGTTCCCCAGCGGCAGGTCGTCCACGAACGGGCAGGGCTGGACGCTGCCGTCGGCCTTCACCGTCAGGACAAAATTGCCGCCGGAGCAGGCGTTGCCGGTCAGCATGTAAAAGTGGCGGACGAAGTCCATGTGCCCGGGGTTTTTCTCCGCCAGCGCCCAGTGCCTTATGCGCCGCCATTCCTCGTTGTCCATGAGCAGCGGATCGCCGGGGCGCTGCGGCACATACTGGTAGAAGATCGGGCGGCAGCCCAGTTCCGAGCGCACGTAACTGTCGATCTCGGCCACGTCGCCGCAGTTGCCGGCGTGCACGGCGGTGAAGGAGTACACGGCGATGCCGGCCTCGCGCAGGCGCGCCATGCCCGCCACTGCCGCGGCGAAGGAGCCCTGGCGGCCGGCCAGGTCGTCGTGGACGTGCGGGTGCCGGGACATGAGCGAGACGATGGCGGCGTCCAGGCCCGCCTTTTTAAGCTCGCAGGCCAGCCCGGGCACGGCGCGCGTGGCCGTGGTGAACAGCGACACGAAGGGAACGCGGCACTCCCTTTTCGCCAGGGCGACGATGTCGCAGATGTCGCCGCGCAGCAGCGGCTCGCCGCCGAGGATCTCCACCCGCACGCCCTTGCCGCGCAGGCGGGCGAAGAGGGCGCGGATGACCTGTGCGCTCAGCTCGGCGTCGCGGTCGCGGATGTAGCACATGCGGCATGCCTGGTCGCAGCGGCTGTTCACCTCGACCTTGAGGGAATAGAGGAAGGCGCCGATGAGCCTGCGCGCGGCGCGGGCGAACAGCCGGTCGAGGTCCGATCGCTTCGCCAGGGCGGCGAAGCCGGACAGGATGCGCCGCTGACCGCGCGCGAGCCAGCGGTTGCTGATGCCGGGAAAGCGGTTGACCAGCCCCGGCCGCACGATCTGCCCGCCGTAGCTCACCTGGCGTTCCTCAGCGCAGGATCGGCAGCGCGCCGAGCCGTTTTTCCGCCATGGCGGCGATGAAGTCCTGCCATTTCCTCGCCGACTCCCGGTGGAACACGGCCTGGAAGAGGTCCTGGCCGTCGTAGATCTGCAGGCGGTCCGATTTTTCGATGGTGGCGGCGCGGACCTGTTGCAGCGCGATCGTCCGCGCCGTCGCGGCTCCGGCCTCCGGCCCGGGCTCGAGCACGATGCGGTCCTGGCGCAGCACCAGGCTCCCCGGGAAAAGCCGGGCCAGGGCGGGCCCCCTGGCGATCGAGATGTCGGCGGCCGCCGACGCGATGGCGTCGACCTCGACATCGCGCCGGTCCACGCGGATCTCCCGGTAAAAATCGTCGATGGAGAGCGAGCGGCCTTCGCCATCCCTGATGGCATAGCGGCCGTCGAGGGTGTAGCGGCTGTTGCAGGCGGCGCATTGAAAATCATCGCCCCGCGCCTCCAGCCGGTCGAAAGCCCGGCAGCGGGGACAGCGGTAGAGGATGAGCCCGATATCCCGCGCCAGGCCTCCCCGGCGGCAGGCGAGGCCGCTGTCGTCGGGGCGGATGGCCGCGGCCACGGCGGCCAGGATCTCCCGTTCGTCCTGGCCGGCGCAGAAGCGCAGCAACGGCTTGAACTCCACCCGCACCGGGCAGCGGCGCAGGCGCCGGCCCCAGCGCGGCCACAGGAAATAGTTGCCTGAGAGGGCGACAGGGAACACCGGCACCCCCGGGTACAGGCGGAAGAGCCGCGCCACCGGAGCTTTGAGCTCGAGCAGCGTTCCGGTGAACGAGCGCTCGCCCTCGGGAAAGATGCCGATCACTCCGCCCTGGCGCAGCGTCGAGCGGATCTTCCGCATGGCGCCCAGGTCGGAGGTGTACCTCTTCTTGGCGATGCAGCCGAACAGGACGGTGAACACGAAGGCGGAGAGCCGGCGGCGGAACACCTCGAAGGTGGCGACATAGTGCAGCCGGTAGGGCAGGCAATATTCGATGATGAACGGGTCAAGGTAGCTGCGGTGGCTGGAGACGATGAAGAACGGCGCCTGCTGCGGCAGGTTCTCGGGGTGAATGACGCGGATCGGGAACCACCAGCGGGCCAGCACCCCGAAAACGAGCTTGCGCCAGTGATGCAGGCCGGGCAGGACCAGGCGCGCCTGCTCCTGGTAGGCGCGATAATCGGGGCCGAAGCGCCTGGCGAGGAAAGCCTCCTCGAAGCGGATGTAAAGCAGCTCCAGGGCGATGAAGGCCGGCATGGCGGCCAGGATCATGGAGGGCGAGCCCCAGGCCATGCCCGCGCCGTAGAGCAGGGCGGTGAAGAACAAATAGATCGGGTGGCGCCAGACCGAATAGACGCCGCCGCGGACGATCCTGCCGGCCGGGAACGCCGACACCGGCAGGTTGCCCGTTGCTTTCGTGTACTGGACGATCGCCAGCGCGAGCAGGGGCAGGGAGATGCCCAGCAGCGCCGCGCCGGCGGGCCGCAAAGCGGACAGCGCGGGAAGGCCGAGAGCGCTATCCAGAAAACGGGAGAAAGAGATCAGTCCCAGCGGCAGCAGCAGCCAGAAGGCCACGATGTACAGCAGGATGACCAACGTTTTCTTGACCATCTCCCCGTTCTCTCTCTGACTTTAACCCCTATTGTAAGTAATAAAGTCACCAATTGCAATTTTTCTGCCTCCGGCCTGGTCAGCGGGCCCGAAGAATGGACTTCCAGTGACGAATGAGGTATGATAGTTCCGTCCTCAGCAAGGACGAAGTCAATTTGCACAACCCCGGATAGCGCATGAGCTCATCATGATGAGAAATAATGTGAGATGCCGCATGCGCCATGAACATGGAAGCGAAGGCAACATGAAAAAGACAACCCTGGCCCTGTTCTTCTGGCTCGCGTACTGGATCATGCCGCTCGGCGGCGAGGAAGCTGCCGCGGCGCTGCAGTTTTCCCTGAAGCAGGCCCAGGACCACGCCGTGCAGTTCAGCACCGAGACGCGCAACTCCCGCATCGACGTGGCTATGGCCCGCAAGAGGATATGGGAGACCACCGCCAGCGGCCTGCCGCAGGTCAGCGCCAGCCTGTCCTACCGCGACAACCTGAAGATCCCCACCACGCTGATCCCGGCCCAATTCCTCGATCCCGATGCCGGGGAGGGCGAGTTCATCGGCTTGAAGTTCGGCACCCAGCACAACGCCACCCTGGACATCACCGCCAGCCAGCTCGTGTTCAACGGCTCCTACATCGTGGCCTTGCAGGCCTCCAAGGTCTTCCTGCGCCTCTCCGAGAACCAGCTGGAAAAAAAGGAGATCGACGTCCGCGAGACCGTGGCCAACACCTATCACCTGGTGCTGCTGGCGGAGAAGAACCGCGAGATCCTGCGCTCCAGCCTGGAAAACATGCGCCGCACCTGGCAGGAGACCGACGCCATGCATCGCGCCGGCTTCAGCGAGGCGACCGACGTCGACCAGCTGCAGCTGGCGGTCAGCGACCTGGAGAACACCCTGGCCACGACCGAGCGCCAGGTGGAAACGGCCTACCGGCTGCTCAAGCTGCAGATGGGCATCGGCCCGGACCGCCCCGTCACGCTCAGCGATACGCTGGCCTCGATCCTGGCCGCCATGGACCCCGGGCTGCCGGCGCCGGAGGGCTTCGAGCTGGCGCGCCATATCGACTTCCGGGTCATGGAGACCCAGGAGCGCTCCATGGCCATGCTGCTCAAGCGTGAAAAAGCGGAGTACCTGCCCACGGTGACGGCTTTTTTCAGTTTGAGCCGATCGGCCATGCGCGACCGCTTCAACTTCTTCAGCAGGGGCGGCGACTGGTACCCGGCGACCATCCTGGGATTGAACCTGTCGCTGCCGCTGTTCACCTCCGGGTCGCGGCCGGCGCGCGTGGCCCAGGCGCGTCTGGAACTGGAGAAGACGCAGAACCTGAAACGGCAGGTGGCCGACAGCCTGAAGCTGGCCCTGGCCCAAGCCCGCTCCGATTTCACCGCCGCCCTGGAGCGGGAGAAGAACACGGCCGGGATGGCCGCCCTGGCGCAGCGCATCTTCAACGACACGCAGGGCAAGTTCAGCCAGGGGCTGGCTGGCAGCATGGAGCTGACCCAGGCCCACAACCAGTACCTCAACGCGGAGTCGGGGCATGCCCAGGCGGTGGTGCAGGTGCTGGACGCCCGCCTGCGGCTCGACAAGGCCCTGAATCGACTGTAAGGAAATGCCAATGAAAAAAAACATCATGCTTTTGTTCCCGCTGATCCTGATCACGGCCCTGGTTGCCTGCCAAAAAAAGCAGGACACGGCAACGGTCGCCGCCGCCGCTGAAAGCCTGCGCGTCGAGGTGAAAACGGTCGTGCCCGAGAAGTTCGAGCACTTCTTTGCCGTCAACGGCGCCCTGGAAGCCATCCAGGACGCGTTCATCAGCGCCGAGACCAGCGGCCAGATACAGGTTGTCCACGTCCAGGAGGGCCAGCGCGTGCTGAAGGGCGACCTGCTGGTCACGCTGAACTCCGATATCACCCGCAATGCCGTCGCCGAAGTGAACAACGCCCTGCAGCTGGCGCGCATTGTCTTTCGCAAGCGCCAGGAACTCTGGGATAGGAGGATCGGCGCCGAGATCCAGTACCTGGAGGCCAAGACCAGCAAGGAAAGCCTGGAAAACCGCCTGGCATCGCTGCAGGCGCAGCTGGCCCTGGCCCAGGTCAAGGCCCCGTTCAATGGCATCGTCGACAAGATCTTCAAGAAATCGGGCGAGCTGGCGGTCCCCGGGCTGCAGCTGATGCAGCTGGTCAACCTGAACCGCATGCGCGTCAACGCCGAGGTGGCCGAGACCTACCTGGGCAGGATGCAAAAGGGCGACCGCATCGAGGTCACTTTCCCCACCTATCCCGGCTTGAGCCTGGAAACGGCCATCTCGCGCATCGGCCAGGTGGTGAGCGCCAAGAACCGCACCGTGCTGGTGCAGGCTGAGCTGGACAACCGCCGGGAGCAAATGAAGCCCAACATGATGGCCACCCTGCGCCTGCGCGATTTTTACGACCCGGCCGCGCTGGTGGTGCCGGCCATTGTGGTCAAGAACGACCTGGAAGGCACCTACCTCTACATCGTGGAACGGGAGAACGACAGGGATGTCGCCCGCAAGGTCTACGTCACCACCGGGTTGACCGAGGGTAACCGCACCATGGTCACCTCCGGGCTGGCCGCCGGCCAGGACGTGATCGTCAGCGGCTACAACCTGGTCCGCAACGGCCTGCCGGTCGCGGCCGGTAAGTGAAGCGCCGGCGGGAGCGAACATGGAAAAGAACGACCTGAGCGAAAGGAAGCTGGTGCGCGAGTTCCGCCTCACCACCCTGGCCCTGCAGAACCGCAATACGGTGATCCTGCTGATCGGGCTGCTGGTCCTGTTCGGGATGATGGCCTACCGCACCATGCCCATGGAGCTCTTTCCCCAGGTCAACCTGCCCTACGTGTTCGTCAACACCATTTATGCGGGCAATTCGCCGGTGGACATCGAGAACCTGATCACGCGGCCGCTGGAGAAGGAGATCAACACCATCAGCGGCATCAAGCAGCTGCGCTCGGTGTCTGCGCAGGACAACTCCAACATTTTCATCGAGTTCAACTCCGACGTCAGGATCGAGAAGGCGCTGCAGGACGTCAAGGACGCCGTGGACAAGGGCAAGAGCGAACTGCCCAATGACCTGCGCGCCGATCCCATGGTCATCGAGCTGGATTTCAACGAGTTCCCCATCATCAACATCAACCTGTCGGGGGATTTCAGCCTTGACGAGCTGAAGGAGCACGCCGAATATCTCAAGGACGAGATCGAGGCCATCCCCGAGATCTCCAAGGTCCAGATCAGCGGCCTGAACGAGCGCCAGATCCAGGTCAATGTCGACCCGCTGAAGATGGAAGCGTTCAAGATGAGCTTCAACGACATCGAGAACGCGATCAGCGCCGAGAACACCAACAGCGGCGGCGGCGACCTGGTGGTGGACAAGACCACGCGCTCGATCCGCACCGTGGGCGAGTTCAAGCGCATCGAGGAGATCGCCGGCATCATCGTCAAGCAGGAGGACGGCAGGGACATCGCCTACCTGCGCGACGTGGCCGAGGTGGTCGACGGCTTCGAGGACCCCCTGAGCTACGCCCGGCTCAACCGCCAGCCGGTGGTGAGCCTGCAGGTGATCAAGAAGGCCCGCGAGAACCTGATTGTGGCCATCGACAAGCTGAACGCCGTCCTGGAGCGGGCGCGCCGCGGCAAGGCCATCCCGGCCAGCCTGACCGTCACCCAGTCCAACGACCAGTCCCAGTACGTGCGCAGCATGGTCAGCGACCTGGAGAACAGCATCGTCCTGGGCGTGATCTTCGTGGTGGGCGTGCTCTTCCTGTTCCTGGGCCTGCGCAACGCGCTGTTCGTCGGCCTGGCCATCCCCATGTCCATGCTCATCTCCTTCATCGTGCTCAGCGCCCTGGGCGCCACGGTCAACATGATGGTGCTGTTCGGCCTGGTGCTGGCCCTGGGCATGCTGGTCGACAACGGCATCGTGGTGGTGGAGAACATCCACCGCTTCATCGGCCAGGGCTA
>JALOLA010000073.1 GCA_025456205.1 Acidobacteriota bacterium
TTCCTCAGCCCGGCGTTGGCCGTCTTGTCGGCCAGGTGCCGGTAGTAGGCTTCCCCGTCCTTTTCCATCTGCATGGCCAGGTCGATTGCGTTCATGGCTGCCCCCTGAAAGTTGATTTTAAACGCTTTTTATTATTCTTTCAACAGTCCCCGGCTGCGCAATAACGGCTCGATCCGGGGCTCGGCGCCGCGGAAGCGCTTGTAGAGTTCCAGGGCGTCATCGGTCCCCAGCCTGGCCAGCACGTTCTCGCGGAAAGACCTGGCCGTGGCCCGGTCGAACAGCCCCTTCTCCCTGAAGGCCTCGTAGGCGTCCTTGTCCTCCCTGAAGGCCTCGTAGGCGTCCTTGTCCAGCACACCGGACCAGATGTAGCTGTAATAACCGGCGGCGTAACCGGAGATCATGTGGTTGAAGTAGGGAGTGCGATAGCGCGGCTCGATGGCCTGGATCAATCCCAGCGCGTTCAAGGCCCCTTTCTCGAAGCTGCGCACGTCGATGGCCTCGCCGCCTTTCAGCGTGTGCCAGGCCATGTCCAGGAGCGAAGCGGCCAGGTACTCGACCGTCTCGAAGCCCTGGTTGAACAGGCGGGCGGCCTTCAGCTTTTCCACCAGCGCCGCCGGTATGGCCTCGCCGGTCTGGTAGTGGCGGGCGTAGAGCTTGAGCAGTTCGGGCTCCAGGGCCCAGTTCTCCATGATCTGCGACGGCAGCTCCACGGCGTCGCGGGGAATGCTGCGGCCGCGGTAAACGCCGTCGGCGAAAAGGGTGTTCAGGGCGTGGCCGAACTCGTGGAAAAAGGTGTTGACCTCGTCGATGCTCAGCAGGGCGGGAGCGCCGGCGGCGGGTCGGGTGAAATTGCAGACGATGGTGGACAGCGGCGCCACGCGCTTGCCTTTTTCACGGTAGGCGCGGCGGAAACCGCCCGACCAGGCGCCGCCGCGCTTGCCGGGACGGGGGTGGAAGTCCATGTAGAGCAGGCCCACGTGGCTGCCGTCGGACTCCTTCACCTCGTAGACCTGGACCTCGGCATGATACAGCGGGATGGCGCTGAGCGGCAGGAACTGCAGCCCGTACAATTTTTCGCAGAGGGTGAATATGCCGTTTTTCACGTTCTCCAGGGAGAAATAAGGGCGCAGCAGCGCGTCGTCGAAGGCGTATTTCTCCTGACGAAGTTTTTCGGCGTAGTGCCACCAGTCCCAGGAGGCGAGCTGGAAGCCGCCCTTTTCGCGGTCGATGATGGCCTGCATTTCCGCCGCTTCCTGCCCGGCCCGCTCCAGCGCCGGCGCCCACAGCTTCTGCAGGAAGGCCATGACCGTTGCCGGGTCCTTGGCCATGCGCTCCTCCAGGACGAAATGGGCGTACGTGGGGTGGCCGAGCAGCCGGGCGCGCTCGGCGCGCAGGCTGGTGATCTGGCGGACGATCTCCTTGTTGTCGTTGGCGTTGTCGCGATCGCCGCGCATGAAATAGGCGCGGTGCAGCTGTTCGCGCAGGTCGCGGCGCGTCGAATACTGCAGGAATGGGGTCATGGAAGGGACCTGGGTGGTGAAAGCCCATTGGCCCATCAGGCCCAGTGCCTTCGCCGTGTCGGCGCCCATGGCGCGCACGCTCTCGGGCAGGCCGGCCAGCCCCTCGGGGGAGTCGATGACGATGCGCGAGGAGTTGGTCTCGGCCAGCAGCTGCTGGCCGAACTTCAGCCCCAGCATGGAAAGCTGCTGGTTGATCGCGCGCAGGCGCTCTTTCCGGGCCTCGTCGAGCAGGGCGCCACTGCGGATGAACCCCTTGTAGGTGTTCTCCAGCAAAAAGCTCTCCTCCGGGGTGAGGGCCAGCTTCTGCCGCTGGTCGTAGACGGCCTTGACGCGGGCGAACAGCTTCGGGTTCAAGCTGATGTTGTCGCGGTGGGCCGATAGCAGCGGCGAGAGCTCGCGGGCGATGGCCTGCAGGTCATCGTTGGTCTCGGCGCCGAGCAGGGCATAGAAAACCGAGCTGACGTCGCCGAGAAAAATGCCGCTGTGGTCCATGGCGGCGATGGTATTGGCGAAGGTCGGGGCCTTCTTGCCGGCGACGATGGCGTCGATCTCGGCTTGCTCTCTCCTGATGCCTTCCTTGAACGCGGGCAGAAAATGCTCTTGCCGAATCTTGTCGAATGGCGGCACCTGGAAGGGGGTGGTGCGGGCCTGAAAGAACGGGTTGTCCCTGGCGGTGTCCCTGGCGGCAGACGGCAGTGCCGCCAGCAGCGAAACGGCCAGCAGGAAAGAAAGTGTCCACAGGGTTCTTTTTTTCATGGCGTTGGTTCCTCCTTGCGCAAGCGAAAATAGGTTATACCCGCTGGCCGTCCTGAAGTCAATTCCGGGCGTGCGCCCGGGAACGATTTCTGCTACCATGGGCATGGAGCCGAGCCAGGGAGCGTGGAACGATGCCGATCGCCAGGTTGAGAGGCCAGGATGGTTTTCCCCCGGCGCAGAGCGCCGGGCGCGACGGGCTGCTGGCCGTGGGCGGCGACCTGTCGCCGCGGCGGCTGCTTTGTGCCTATGGCCGTGGCATCTTCCCCTGGTACGAGCAGGGCCAGCCCATCCTCTGGTGGTCGCCCGACCCGCGCTTCGTCTTGTTCCCGAAAGAGTTTCATTATGGGGCAACGCTTAAAAAAGTCCTGCGCCGGGGGGATTTCACCTTCACCTTCGACCGGGATTTCGCCGCCGTCGTCGCCGGCTGCGCCCTGCCGCGCCCGGACCAGGCCGGAACCTGGATCACGCCGGCCATGCGCGATGCCTACATCGGGCTGCACCGGCTGGGCTACGCCCATTCGCTCGAGGCCTGGCATGAAGGTCGGCTGGCAGGAGGGCTCTATGGCGTCTCCCTGGGCGGCGTTTTTTTCGCCGAGTCGATGTTCCATCTCGAGGCCAACGCGTCCAAGGCCGTGCTGGCGACCCTGGCGGCGCTGGCACTCACGCTGGACCTCGGCGTCATCGACTGTCAGGTGCCGTCGCCCCACCTGCTCGCCTGGGGCGGACGATCCATTTCGCGACGGGCGTACCTGCGGAGGCTGCGCGCCGGCCTGCGACAGCGCACCCTGCGGGGCGACTGGGATGAAATGCGCCTGCTGCCCGCTTGAGGGGCATTTGGCGCCGCGCTTTTTTTATGTTATCGTAACCGGCGGGATGCCACCATGAGAAAACTGAAAGATCGCCTGCACGACCTGGAGCCCGGCGGCATTCAGGAAAAGTGGCGCAGCCTTGAGAATGAGAGCGGCCTCTCCACCCGCGAGAAACTGGACAGGCTGGTCCGGCAGAACCTGCGCCGTAATGAAAAACCGGCCACGCCCGCGCCGCCGCCCACGCTGCCCGCGGCCGGGAGCGAGGCGCCGTTCCTGGTCAGGGATTTCTCCTACTCGCTGGACGGCCGCTACGGCAAGGTGCGCCTTGGCGACTGGCTCTCCCTGAGATCCGACACCCTGGCGGTGATCGCCGGCAGCGACGAGTTCGCCGCCGTCGACCCCCGGCGCATGCTGTTTTTCGACAGCGAGACCACCGGCCTGGCCGGGGGCACCGGCACTGTGCCCTTCATGCTGGGCTTCGGCTATTTCGCCGACCAGGCCTTCCAGGTCAGGATCTTCGTGCTGCTGAGCCTCGACAGGGAGGGGGAGTTCCTGGAGGCAGTGGCCCGCTTCCTGGAAGAGGGCGGCTTCTCCGCCGTCGCCACCTACAACGGCAAGGCCTTCGACTTCCCCCTGCTGGAGACGCGCTACATCCTGCAGCGCCGGCCCTTCCCGCTGCGCGGCCTGCCGCACCTGGACTTCCTGTTCCCGGCCCGCACCATCTGGCGCAACACGTTCGACTCGCGCAAGCTCGGCTACCTCGGCGAGATGCTGCTGGGGCTCTCGCGCGAGGACGACATCGACGGCAGCGACATCCCGGCCCTCTATTTCAGCTTCCTGCGCAGCCAGGCTTTCTCGCTGATCGAGCCGGTGGTGGAGCACAACGCCATGGACCTGGTGGGGCTGGCCGCCGTCGTGCTGCTGGGCGTCCTCTACCTCGACGACTATTCCCTCACCGGCGACGGCGGCGAGATCTTCGGCCTGGGCCGCCTGTGCGAGCGCGCCGGGCTGCTGGAGAAGGCCGAGGCGTTCTACAAGGTCGCCCGCGAGGTCAGCGCCCGCTCGGAAGTGGGCACCCTGGCGACGCGCCGCCTCTCCTTCCTGCTGAAAAAAAAGAAGCTTTTCAGCGAAGCGCTGGAGCTATGGCGGCAGCTTGCCGACGGGCACGACGCCCAGGCACAGCGCGAGCTCTCGGTGCATTTCGAGCACCGCGAGCGCGATTTTGCCATGGCACTGACCTATGTGGAGAAAGCCATCGCCGGGGGCGGCCTCACTCCGGCCCGCCAGCAGGAGATGGAGAAGCGGCTGCAGCGGCTGCAGCAGAAGATCGCCAAGCTCGAGGAGACTGAAGCGGCCAATGGCGAATGACGGGGCGCTTTTTCCCACTCCGTATTGATTTTTTCCGCTCGCACGACTAGAATCGGATTGAAAAGAAAGACGGCCCTCCCGCCACGGGAGGGTGGGATCGAGAGATAAACGGATATTGCCGAGCCGCGCGGGACAAGATGGCCCCGGCGGCGAGGGGAGTCAGGCGCGGACGAGGAGAAGCGGATGCGTTTCTTGAAGCCTTTCATATTGCTCTTCCTGGCTATGGTGGCGATCTTTGCCGTTGCCTTGACCGCGATCTACCGCGATGTCAGGCAGCAGACCATCCAGGAGCTGAACGCCCGGCAGAGGGTCCATGCCGACCAGGCCGCCCAGGGAATTCAGCACCATATGGCCTATATCATCGACACCCTGGACATGCTGGCGCATCTTCCCGAGGTCATCGCCATGGACGCTTCCGGAGAAAGGATCCTGAGCGGGCACCAGGCCCGCCATGCCACGGAGGTGAAGGGGGTCACCCGCCTCGACCGCCGCGGGCGGATCATCTACACCACGCCCCCGGCTCCGGGGGCGATCGGCATGGACATTTCCTATCAGGCGCATGTCCGCGAGATACTGGATACTCACCAGGCCGTCATCAGCGACGTGTTCATGGCCGTCCAGGGCTTCCGCGCCATCGCCGTGCATGTCCCCGTGCTGCGGGACGGGGCCTTCGACGGGACCGTGGCCTTTCTGCTCTCCTTCGATGTCATCGCCCAGCAGCATATCGAGAATATCCGCGTCGGCGCCTCCGGCTACGCCTGGGTCATCAGCCGGGAGGGGTTCGAGATATCCAGTCCTCTCCCGGGCCACGTGGGGAAACGCGTATACGAGACCTGCCGCGATTATCCCGAGATCATCGCCATGGCCGGCGAAATGATGAAGGGCCGGGAGGGGGTCACTTCATACTACTATGAACAAGCCGGCAGCGGCCGCCCGGGAGATGTCCTCAAGCACGCGGTATACCGGCCGATCCGCATCGGCAACACCTTCTGGTCGATCGTGGTGGCCACCCCGGAGAACGAGGTCCTGCTGGCCATGGCGGGATTTCGCTCGCGCCTGCTGGCCCTGACCCTGGCCCTGCTGGTGCTGTCCACCCTCTTCACTTCCCTCCTTGTCCGCTCGCAGATCATCATCCGCGAGCAGAAGAAGCGCGAACCCATCGTCAAGGCGCTCCAGGAGAGCGAGGAGTCGTTCCGGCGCATCTTCGACGAGTCCGCCGACCCCATCCTGCTGCTGCAGGGCGACGTCTTCGTCGAGTGCAACCGCGCCGCCCTGGCGCTGCTGGGGAATGTTCCCCGCGAAGCCCTCATCCATGCCAAGCCGGCGGACATTTCCCCGCCGCGGCAGCCGGACGGCTCCCTGTCGGGCGAACTGTCCCTGCAGAAGATGCGCGAGGCCTTCGCCAGCGGCCACCAGCGCTTCGAGTGGGTCCACCTCAAGGCGGACGGCACGGAACTCCATGTGGACGTCTCGCTCACGCCCATCGTGATCCGCGGCGAGAACATGCTCCACGTGGCCTGGCGCGACATCACCGAGCGCAAGCGGGCCGAGGAGGAGCAGGAGCGGCTGCGCTCGCAGCTGATGCAGGCGCACAAGATGGAGTCCATCGGCAGGCTCGCGGGCGGAGTGGCGCACGATTTCAACAACATGCTGCAGTCGATCCAGGGCTACGCGGAGGTGGCGCTGGGAAAAGTGTCCCCGGTTGACCCTTTGCACGGCATCCTGCAGGAGATACTCAAGGCCGGCAAGCGCTCGGCGGACCTCACGCGCCAGCTGCTGGCATTCGCCAGGAAGCAGGTGGTGAACCCGCTGGTGCTGGACCTGAACGACATCATCCCCGGCATGCTGCAGATGCTGCAGCGGCTCGTCGGCGAGCAGATCGACCTGGTGTGGATGCCCGGACATTGCTTGTGGCATATGAAGATGGACCCATCCCAGGTCGACCAGATCCTGGCCAACCTGGTTGTGAACGCCAGGGATGCCATCGCCGGCTCCGGCCGCATCACCATCGAGACAGGCAACCGTACCTTGGATGAAGAGTATTGCATCGAACTGCTCGAATGCGCTCCCGGCGAGTTCGTCACGCTCACCGTCAGCGACACGGGACGGGGCATGGAACAGGAGATCATGACGAACATTTTCGAGCCGTTCTTCACGACCAAGGGGGTCGGCCAGGGCACCGGGCTCGGGCTCGCGACCGTGTACGGCATCGTGCGCCAGAACGACGGCTTCATCTCGGTGCGCAGCCAGCCGGGCCAGGGGGCGGCATTCACCATCCACCTGCCGCGCGTGGCGGAGCCCGTCGTCGCGGCGTCCCCGGACAAGGAAGAACAACCCCTGCGCAAGGGCTCGGAGACGGTGCTGCTGGTCGAGGACAACCCGGTGGTGCTGGACCTGGGGATCATGCTTCTCCAGGAGCTGGGCTACCGCGTGCTGGCGGCGCGCACGCCGCAAGAGGCGCTGCAGCTGGCGGGCGGCTATCCCGAGGCCATCGACCTGCTCATCACCGACGTCATCATGCCCGGGATCAACGGCAGGGAACTGGCCGACCGTCTCGGCGAAATCAGGCCGGAGCTGCGCTGCCTGTTCATGTCCGGCTACATGGCCGACGTCATCGCCAGCGACGGCGTGCTGGACAAGGGAGTTCACTTCATCCAGAAACCATTCTCCGTGCAAGCGCTGGCGGAGAAGGTCCGGGAAGCGCTCGCCGGCCCGGCGCATGGAGCGGGAGGCGGTAAACCGGAGTGACGAGTGACAAGTGACAAGTAACAAGGAAGAGAAGAAAAAAAGAACTAGTTCGGTCTATCGCTTTTCCTCGTCACTCGTCACTCGTTACTTGTCACTGAAGCCAGGCGCTAGTTTTTCTTGCGCTTGTGCCTCAGGTACTCGACCACTCCCGGCAGCACCGAGATGAAGATGATGGCGATGATGACGACGGTAAAGTTCCTGCGCACCACGGGCAGGTTACCGAAGAAGTAGCCGCCGAAGATGAAGATGGCCACCCAGACGATGCCGCCGATGACGTTGAAGCTGATGAAGCGCCAGTAGGTCATGCGGCCGATGCCGGCGACGAACGGCGCGAAGGTGCGGATGATGGGAATGAAGCGGGCCAGGATGATGGTGATGCCCCCGTATTTCTCGTAAAAGGCGTGGGTTTTCTCCAGGTGCTCCTTCTTCAGGAAGCGCACTTTCTTCTGGCTGAAGATCTTCGGCCCCACTGCGTGGCCGATCCAGTAATTGACGGTGTCGCCGATGATCGCCGCCGCCGTCAGGACCACGAAGAGCCAATGGGCCTGCAGCGGGCTGCCGGGGGTCGCGGACAGGGCGCCGGCGGCGAACAGCAGCGAGTCCCCGGGCAGGAAGGGGGTGACCACCAGGCCGGTTTCGCAGAAGATCACCAGGAATAGGATCAGGTAGGTCCAGAGCTGATAGGTGGCGATCAGGGTGTTGAGATGCACGTCCAGGTGCATGAAGATGTCGATCAGCTTGGCGATCAGTTCCATGTTTTCTCCAGTGGTCGGGATGTGTCGTCCGGGGCCGGAAAACCGCGTACAATGGCTCATCTTACCCGATGCGGCCGCCGCTGTCAAGAGCGCGGCGCGCCTGCCGGCCGCAGCGCTTTTTCATGTTGATTTTTTGGCGACGATATGTTACATTTCCTCTATGTTAGAGCTCAATTCCTCCTTCATCTGGATATTTTTCCTGGTCTGGCTGCTCTACATCATCCTCGACCGCCTCTTTTTCAGGCCTGTCGGCGGCGTCATCGCCCAGCGCGAAGCGAAGATCGCCGGCGACAGCGCCCGCCAGGAAAGCATGATGGAAGAGATCGAGGAGCATGCCCGGGTCGTGGAGGAACGGCTGAGCCAGGCGCGGCTGGAAGCCCAGCACAGCAGGGAAGAATGGCTGAAGAACGGCGAGGAGATCCGCTCGCGCTCCGTGGCCGCCGCCCGCGAACAGGCGGCGCGGCTCATGGACGAGAAGATCGCCCAGCTGGAGGGCGAGATCGCCGCCGCCGAATCGTCCCTGCTGCGGCAGGTCTCCATGTTCAGCGACAAGATCAAGCAAGCCTATTTATGACGAAAAAAGCGCTTTTCGCGTCGCTCGGGCTGGCGCTGGCCTCCGGGCTGGGCGCTTCTTCCGGGGCCGGGCCCGCCCACGTCGACTGGTTCGGCGTCTTTGGCAAGGTGTTCAATTCCGCCGTGCTTTTCGGCGGCCTGTTCCTGCTGCTGCGCAAGCCACTGATCCGCATGCTCGCGCAGAAAAGCAGCGGCATTCGCGACGACATCGTGGCCCGTGAAGAGAACCTGGCCGCGACCGAGCTGCGCCTGCGCGAGATCCGCGAGCGACTGGCCAGGGTGGCGGCGGAGATCGATACGATAAAAAGCAGCGCCGATGCGGCCGGAAAGGATGAAATGGCCAGGCTCGAGGCTGCCGGGCGGCTTGAGGCCGAGCGCATCATCGCCATGAGCGAAGAGGAGATCCGTCAGCATGTCGATGCCGCCGTGCGCACGGTCAGGGAGCGCATCGCCGACCTGGCCATCGAGCGCTTCCGCGACGACTTCGGTCGCAGCCTGGACGCCGCCACCCAGCAGAAGATCATCGAGCGCAACATCGACGCCTGCGCCGACCTGTCCAAACAGGAAGCGGGGCGTCCAGTGGGGGAGAGGAATGAAGGAAAGTAGCCTGGTCAAGCGCTACGCCAAGGCCCTGGTGCTGGCCATGGCCGACGAGGCCGAATTCCGGCGCGTCCGCGGCGAGTTGCTCGGCTTCATGGAGCTGCTGGCCTCCGACGAGCGGCTCAAGATCGGGCTGGCCACCTCGCTGATCTCCCCGGCGGAAAAGGCCCGGGCGCTGGAGATCGTCAGCGCCAAGATGGGCCTGCACGACAAGACCCTGCAGTTCCTGCTGACCGTGGCCGCCGAGAACCGCATGGCCTACCTGGCGGCGATGGTGCAGGCGCTGGAACAGGCCTGGTACGAGGCGCGCGGCATCGAGATCGTGACGGTCGACTCGGTGGTCGAGCTGTCCAGCGGGCAAAAAGAGCGCCTGCGCGGCAATCTGCGCCGGGCGCTGGCCGGGGAAGTGGCCCTGCAGTTCCGCCTGGACCCGGAGCTGGTCGCCGGCATCCGCATCGGCCGCGGCTCGGTGCAGTACGACTTTTCATTGGCCGGCAGCCTGAAGAAGCTGAGGGAAACGCTTGTAGGGGAAAGATAAATGCTAATCAAAGTCGACGAGATCAGCGAGTTGATCCGCCAGAAGATCGAGGGCTTCGCCTTCGACTTCAAAAAGGATGAAACCGGAGTGGTGATCTCCATCGGGGACGGCATCGCCCGCATCTACGGTCTGGACAACGTCATGTACAACGAGCTGCTGGAGTTCCCCGGCGGCATCCACGGCATCGCATTGAACCTCGAGGAGGACAATGTCGGCTCCATCCTGCTGGCCGAGAGCCACAGGATCAAGGAGGGCG
>JALOLA010000021.1 GCA_025456205.1 Acidobacteriota bacterium
GAACGAGAAGCGCATGCTGCAGGAATCGGCGGACGCCCTCTTCGACAACCAGAAGCGCAGCCGCAGCTACATGAGCTCGCAGAAGCGGCCGCTGAAGTCGCTGTCCGACTCCCTGAAGGGCAAGCAGGGCCGCTTCCGCCAGAACCTGCTCGGCAAGCGCGTCGACTACTCCGGCCGCTCGGTGATCGTGGTCAACCCGCACCTGAAGCTGGACGAGTGCGGCATCCCCAAGAAGATGGCCCTGGAGCTGTTCAAGCCCTTCATCTACAACAAGCTGGAAAAGAAGGGCATGGTGACCACGCTCAAGGTGGCCCGCACCTGGGTCGAGGAGAACCGCGACGAGATCTGGGACGCCCTGGACGAGGTCATCAAGGACCATACCGTCATGCTCAACCGCGCCCCGACGCTGCACCGCCTGGGCATACAGGCATTCCGGCCGCACCTGGTCGAGGGCAACGCCATCACCCTGCACCCCCTGGTCTGCCCGGCCTTCAACGCCGACTTCGACGGCGACCAGATGGCCGTGCACATCCCGCTGTCGCTGGAGGCCCAGGCCGAGGCCAAGATCCTGATGCTTTCCTCCAACAACATCCTCTCCCCGGCCAACGGCAAGCCCCTGGCCGTGCCCACCCAGGACATGATCCTCGGCTTCTATTACATGACCTTCACCAAGCGCAACCTGAACGGCGAGAACATGATCTTCGCCTCGTTCAAGGACGTGATACAGGCCTATGAGCAGGGCAAGGTCGACCTGAACGCCCGCATCCGCGTCAAGTACCTCGGCACCGTCAAGAACCAGGAAGCGTACCTGCTCGATCCGCAGGATATCGTCAACTGCCCGATCACGGAGATCAAACGCCAGGACAACCACCTGCTGGTGACCACGCCGGGGCGGGTGATCTTCAACCAGCTCCTGCCCCAGGGCATCCCCTTCATCAACGGCTTGATGAAAAAGAAGGGCGTGCAGAACCTGATCTACTACATCTACCTCAACCACGGCTTCGGGCCCACCGTCCTGACGCTGGACCGCCTGAAGGAGGCCGGCTTCGAGTACGCCACCCGCGCCGGGTTCACCATCAGCATTTCCGACCTGCTGGTACCGCCGGAGAAGCAGGAGATCATCGCCCAGACCGAGAAGCTCCTGGAGAGCCTCGACCGCAGCTACAAGAACGGCCACCTCACCGCCGGCGAGCGGCACAACAAGATCATCGAGCTGTGGAGCAAGGCCAGCGACGACATCCGCGAGAAGATGTTCGACCAGATGCGCAGGATGAGCTACGAGGGCGAGGGGATGAACCCCATCTTCGTCATGTCCGATTCCGGCGCCCGCGGCAGCAAGGACCAGCTGAAGCAGCTGGCCGGCATGCGCGGCCTGATGGCCAAGCCGTCGGGCGACATCCTCGAGACCCCGATCACCGCCAACTTCAAGGAAGGGCTCTCGGTCCTGCAGTACTTCATCTCCACCCACGGCGCGCGCAAGGGCCTGGCCGACACGGCGCTCAAGACCGCCGACGCCGGCTACCTGACCCGCAAGCTGGTCGACGCCGCCAACGAGGTCATCGTCAAGGAAGAGGACTGCCACACCATGAGCGGCATCGAGGTCTCGGCCATCATCGAGAATGGCAAGGAGATCGAGCCGCTGGTCGACCGCCTCATCGGCCGCTTCGCCCTGGACGACATCTATTCCCCCGACGACCCGGAAAAGATCATCGTCGCCGCCGGCACGGAGATCGACGAATACAAGGGCAAGGAGATCGTGGACTCGGGCATCATGAAGGCCAAGATCCGCTCGGTCCTGACCTGCGAGACCCGCAGCGGCGTCTGCACCAAGTGCTACGGCCGCAACCTCTCCACCGGCAAGATCATCGAGCTGGGCGAGGCCGTGGGCATCATCGCCGCCCAATCCATCGGCGAGCCGGGCACGCAGCTGACCATGCGCACCTTCCACATCGGCGGCATCGGCCGCCACGAGGGCCAGACGCGCCTGCAGTCGGGCTACGAGGGCATCGTCAAGTACAACAACCTGGAGATCATCGAGAACAAGAACAACGAGTTCGTCGCCATGAACCGCATCGGGTCGCTGCAGCTGCTCGACTCCAAGAAGCGCGAGAAGGCCATGTACCCCGTGGCCTACGGCTCAAAGATACTGGTCAAGGACAACCAGGCGGTGAAGAAGGGCGACATGCTGCTGGAATGGGACCCCTTCGCCAACTCGCTGCTGACCAACGACGAAGGCATCGTGGAGCTGAAGGACCTGGAGGAGAACATCTCCTTCGTCAACGCCCGCGACGAGGAGACCGGCAAGATCACCCAGCTGGTCATCGACATCAAGAACGAGAAGTTGCGCGACGAGCTGCTGCCCCATATCGCCATCCGCGACAAGGTGACCAACAAGATCAAGCGCAAGTACTATCTGCCGGTCAACGCCCACATCTCGGTCAAGGAGGGCGACGAGGTCAAGGGCGGCGACGTCCTGTCCAAGATCCCCTCGGAGTTCGCCAAGACCAAGGACATCACCGGCGGCCTGCCGCGCGTCACCGAGCTGTTCGAGGCGCGCAAGCCGAAGTTCCCGGCCAAAATGGCCCAGATCGACGGCACCGTGGAGTATGGCAAGGTGCAGCACGGCGCCCGCAAGATCACCATCCGCTCCTTCGACAAGAACGTCAAGCCCGACGAGCACAGCATCCCCCGCGGCGCTCACATCATCGTCGACGATGGCGGCAAGATCACGGCCGGCACGCCGCTGATGGACGGCCCGCTCAACCCGGTCGACATCCTCACCGTCCTGGGCGAGCAAAAGCTCGCCGAATACCTGCTGAAGGAGATCCAGGACGTGTACCGCCTGCAGGGAGTGGAGATCAACGACAAGCACATCGAGATCATCATCCGCCAGATGATCAAGTGGCGGCGCATCGAGGAGGTCGGGGACACGCAGTTCATTCCCGACCAGATCATCGAGAAATGGAAGTTCGAGGAGGAGAATGCCCGCGTCGAGGCCGAGGGCGGCCGCCCGGCCAAGGCCAAGCCCGCCCTGCTGCCCATCTCGCGCGCGGCGCTGGCCAACGACAGCTTCCTCTCCGCCGCCGCCTTCCAGGAGACGACGCGCGTCCTGACCGATGCCGCCATCGCCGGCAAGGAAGACCACCTGCTGGGCATCAAGGAGAACGTGACTATGGGCCGGCTGATCCCGGCCGGCACCGGCTACTCCTATTACCAGCAGGTCGAGCACGACAAGGTCGAGGACAAGTTCACCATCGCGAAATAGAGCGATATCTAAGTGATAGTTACCGCAGCAGCGAACATACGTCGCTTGCGCTAACTTTTCTCCTTTCACGTTTTGCTGCAGCAGGAGCAGGCCAGCGAAGCGCTCATCTGGAAGGATTCCGGCCGATTTTCTTATTCCGCGCGGCCGCCGCGCGTCACGATCATTCTCATTAACAAACTTCCGGGATTTTCGTATAATGAGATAGTGTAAAAATAGTCGCTGAGTTTCATAGGAGGTTCTTTATGAAAAAAGCCCTGTTCGTGATCCTGATGCTCGCCGTCTTCTTCTCTTTTGTCTCCGCCGACAGCGCGGCGAAAAAAAATGAATTGCTTTATCCCAGAACGAAAAAAGTCGACGTGATCGACGACTACCACGGCACCAAGGTGGCCGATCCCTACCGCTGGCTCGAGGACGACAACGCCCCCGAGGTCAAGGCCTGGGTCGAGGAACAGAACCAGGTGACCTTCGGCTACCTCAACGGCATCGCCTGCCGCGGGCCCATCGCCAGGCGGCTCGAGGAGCTGTTCAATTATCCGCGCTATTCGGCCCCCTTCCGCGTCGGGGCTTACTATTTTTTCAGCAAGAACGACGGCCTGCAGAACCAGTCGGTCATCTATTACCAGCAGGGCCTGGACGGCGAGCCGCAGGTCTTCATCGACCCCAACACCCTCTCGGCCGACGGCACGGTGCGCATCGGGCTGATGGGCGAATCGCAGGACGACCGCTACATGGCCATCGCCCGCTCCGAGGCCGGGTCGGACTGGCAGGAGATCCGCGTCTGGGAGATCGCCAGCCGCCGCGAGCTGCCCGATCGCCTGCGCTGGGTGAAGTTCTCCGGGGCGGCCTGGAGCGGCGACGGCTTCTACTACTCCCGCTATGACGAGCCCAAGGCGGGCGACGAGCTCAAGGCCAAGAACGAGAACCAGAAGGTCTATTACCACAAGCTGGGCGAACCCCAGGAGAAGGACACGCTGGTGTTCGCCGATCCCCGGCACCCGCTGCGCTATTACGGGGCCGGCGTTTCCGAGGACAAGCGCTTCCTCTTCCTGTACATCTCCGAGGGCACCCACGGCTCGGAAATCCATTTTCGCGACCTGACCAAGAAGGACGATCCCTTCCACCTGCTCTGCCCGGGCTTCGAGTTCGACTACAGCCCGATCGACAACATCGGCACCCGCTTCCTGGTGCATACCAACTGTGACGCCCCCAACTACCGGGTGGTGGCCATCGACGCCGCCAGGCCCGGCAAGGAAAACTGGGAAACAGTGATCGCCGAGAAGGGGGAAGTGCTGCTTGGGGCCAACAGCGCCGGCGGCAAGCTCTTCTGCAACTATCTCAAGGACGTGACCACCCGCGTCAGCCAGCATGATCTCAGCGGCAAGCTGGAGCGCGAGATCGTCCTGCCCGGCCTGGGTTCGGCCGGCGGTTTCGGCGGGAAAAAGGAAGACCGCACCCTCTTCTATACGTTCACTTCGTTCAACTACCCGCCGGTGATTTTCCAGTACGACATCGCCAGCGGCGAGAGCAGGCTCTTCCGCAAGAGCGAGGCCAAGTTCACCCCTGAGGACTACGAGGTCAGGCAGGTGTTCTACGCCAGCAAGGACGGCACCCGCGTGCCGATGTTCATCGTCCACAAGAAGGGGCTGAAGCTGGACGGCGGCAATCCCGCCTACCTCTACGCCTATGGCGGCTTCAACGCCAGCATGTCGCCCTACTTCAGCGCCGGCAACCTCGTGTTCCTGGAGAACGGCGGCGTCTATGCCGTGGCCAACATCCGCGGCGGCGGTGAGTACGGCGAGGCCTGGCATCGCGCCGGCATGCTGGAGAAGAAGCAGAACGTGTTCGACGACTTCATCGCTGCGGCCGAGTATCTGCTGGCCGAGAAGTACACCCGCTCCGACAAGCTGGCCATCTCCGGCGCCTCCAACGGCGGCCTGCTGGTCGGTGCCGTCATGGCGCAGCGCCCCGACCTGTTCCGGGTTGCCCTGCCCGCCGTGGGCGTGATGGACATGCTGCGCTACCACAAGTTCACCGTGGGCTGGGGCTGGAGCGTGGAATACGGCTCCAGTGACGACGCGGCGCAGTTCAAGTACCTTTATGCCTACTCGCCGCTGCACAACCTGAAGCCCGGGGTAAGCTACCCGGCAACGCTGGTGACCACCGCCGACCACGACGACCGCGTCGTGCCGGCCCACTCCTTCAAGTTCATCGCCGCGCTGCAGGAGATGCACCGGGGCGGGAACCCGGTGCTCATCCGCATCGAGACGCGTTCGGGACACGGCTCGTCCAACCTGCGCAAGGCCATCGAGATCTCGGCCGATACCTGGGGCTTCGTGTTCAAGAACCTGGGAATGGAGTGCAAGTAAGCAGCGACCGATCGTACATCTGAACAGGCAAGGCGAAGCTTGCTGTTCGAAGCTCGACGTCGCCACAAAAGAAGTATTCGCTAGCGGTGCCATCCGAGAGGGGGAGTTCTCGAGGGTGGTCCCGCATTGAGTTTAACTGCAAGTCGGTTTCATTATTTCCATCTCCAGGGGGCACTTCGCTGATTTTTCGCATCCCCTTCCCTTTCATAAAAAAAAGCGAAAGAGTTGACTTTATCGTCATTTTTTTCTAGAATTCAAATATGCAAATGTTCAATTTTTTGAACGATGATCGCAGTTCATTTCAGCCTTTTTTTATAAAAATTCAATATATTGGAGCGGTGGACCCGCCAGGATTCAATTATTTGAATGATGCGCGCGGCGATCGCCGCTGAGCGGGCGTTATTTGTTTGGCATGGATATTGCTTGTTAAGTTTCTGTAAATTATAAGGAGGTTCGTGATGATTAAAAAAATCAGTTTGGGACTGATGCTTATGCTCGCGGTCATGGCCGTCGGCTATGCGCAGTCCAGCCAGACCGGCACGCTCATGGGCGTGGTCGCCATGGAAGATGGAGTGACCATCCCCGGCGTGACGGTAAACCTGTCGTCTCCGGCCCTGATCATCGGCAAAATGACCGCCGTGACCAACGAGAACGGCGTGTACCGCTTTGCCAACCTGCCCGTAGGCAATTATGAGCTGAGCTTCCAGCTGGAAGGCTTCCGCCCGGTGATCCGCAAGGACATCCGCGTGGTCGCCCTGCAGACCTTCACGGTCAACGCCACCCTGCGCCAGGAATCGCTGCAGGAAGCCATCGTTGTCACCGGCCAGAGCCCCACCGTGGACACGCAGCGCCAGACGCGCGCGGCCAACTTCGACGTGCAGTTCCTGAAGTCGCTGCCCGCCCCCCGCAACCTGGGCAACTTCGTCAACATGGCCCCGGGCATGACCGGTGACTCCGCCCACGGTTCCGCCACCATGGACAACTCCTACAACCTGGACGGCGTCAACCTCGGCGATCCGGCCACCGGCGTCACCAACGTCACTTTCGGCCTGGACATCATGGACGAGATCTCGGTGCAGAGCGGCGGCCTTTCGGCCGAGTACGGCTCGGTGCGCGGCGCCATGGTCAACGTGGTCACCAAGTCCGGCGGCAACCGCGTCACCGGAAACGCCTCTTTCTTCCTCAACCACGAGAGCTTCGTCGGCGACAACCGCAAGGGCACCGTGCTGGAAGAAGAGGGCTTCAGCGGCAACCACCTGGAATTCGAGCCCGCCTTCTCCATCGGCGGCCCGGTGATCAAGGACAAGCTGTGGTTCTTCGCTTCGGCCACCTACAAAGAGGTCCAGAACTACGCCATCGGCTTCCCCTACACCAACCCCGATGCCAAGACGCTCATCAAGGTCACCCAGCCCCTGCCTTACCTCAAGCTGACCTTCCAGCCCAACCAGAAGAACAAGTTCACCCTCTCCTACAACTATTCCGACCGCCTCAACAACAACCGCAACGCCGACCGCTACCACACCGAGAACAACACCGTCAAGCAGACCACCCCGACCAACGTGGTCAACCTGAACTGGAACCGCTACTTCGGCGAGAACATGTACGCCAACTTCAAGGTCGGCATCAGCCAGTTCCAGATGAACCTGGATTCCAACCTGGCCGAGCCCTTCTACTACGACCTGTACACCTATCGCTACCTCGACAAGGGCGGCGCCTGGCGCACCGAGGACCACAACTCGCGCGACCGCTACAACTTCAACGTCGACGCCACCACGTTCATCGACGACTTCATGGGCACCCATGAGCTGAAGGTCGGCGGCGAGGCCCAGCTGGCCCGCGTCGGCTGGATGGTCTACGGCAAGCCCGATCCCATCTCCGGCGCCCACTACCAGGGCATGCTGGGCGAGGATTACTACTATTTCGGCCTGGTCCTCTCCGGCGACGGCTTCGACCGCAAGGACAACATGGATGACTACTTCGGTTTCATCCAGGACACCTGGCGCGTCAACCGCCACCTGACCGTCAACCTCGGCCTGCGCCTGGAATACAACTCGCTGACCTGGCCCGTGCAGGGCGAATCCGCCGACATCCAGCTGCCCGGCGCCCTCAGCGGCCTGAAGGTCAACCGCGGCATCACCGAGCCGATCAAGGGCCTTTCCTGGACCACCCTGGCCCCCCGCGCCGGCATCATCTATGACCTGTTCGGTGACAACAAGACCCTGCTGAAAGCCTCCTGGGGCCGCTACACCATGGCCAACCAGACCGGCTGGATCAACATCGCCCATCCCAACGGCTGGGTGGGCTACATCACCTACCTGAACCCCGATGGCACGCCGATCATAGGCTCCGAATCGGTCTGGTCCGTCCCTGCTTCCACCTTCATCGGCTACAAGGACTACAAGTTGAAGGCCCCCTACACCGACGAGTTCACCATCGGCGTGGAGCGCGAGCTGTTCACCGACTGGTCAGCCAGCGCCCGCTTCATCCGCAAGTGGGACCGCAACCTGATCCACCAGGTCGACGCCGCCCAGCTCGACATGGACAAGCTGATGTCCACCGGCGAGCTCGACTGGAGCAAGAACTGGATCACCAAGACCACCGTCGATCCCTATGACGGCAAGACCGTCACCTTCTACAGCAAGAAGAACACCTCGGCCGCCGAGATCTATATCGTCAACCCTCCGGGCGCCGAGCGCGACTACCAGGGCGTGGAGCTCACGCTGAACAAGCGCTTCAGCCACGGCTGGGCGCTGAACACCTCCTACGTCTACGGCGAAGGCAAGGGCCTCATCAGCCAGGGCCGCGGCAGCGCCTCCTTGGGCACCTCCGGCCTGTTCGGCGATCCCAATGCCCACGTCAACGCCTATGGCCTGCTCGACCTCGATGCCACCCACCAGTTCAAGGTGCAGGGCCTGCTCAACGGCCCGCTGGGCATCAACCTCAGCGGCTACTTCCGCTTCCTGAGCGGCGGCACCTGGACCCGCGTCGTCAACTCGCGCTACCTGGGCGTGAGCGTCACCCAGAGCCGCAGCGGCGCGACCATCTACGCCGAAGAGCGCGGTGCGCGGCGCCTGCCCGACACCGTGCGCCTCGACCTGCGCCTGGAAAAGAGCTTCAAGATCGGCAACTTCAACCTGAGCGCCTTTGCCGACTGCTTCAACGTGTTCAACCAGGGCGTGGCCACGTCGGTGTGGAACAACTCCTCCAACAAGCTGTACGCCTTCGAGCGCATGATGACCATCAACGATCCGCGCATGTTCCAGCTGGGAGCCCGCATCGAGTTCAACTGAGCGTAACGCTTAGTTAGTTTTGTCTCTCTGGGGGGGGGACACTTCGGTGTCCCCCCCTTTTTTTCTGCTTGGCGAAAACGCCCATATAAGGTATGATGCGGATGATGAAACCCGCTTTGTCTTCTTTCGCAGTATCTGGGCGTCGCCGCGCCTGGGCTTTTGCCGCCGCCGGTTTGGCGCTGCTGGGGCTGGCCTGGTGGCTGCTGCAACCCGGCTCCGCCGGCCCGGCCGGCGCCCATCCTCCCGGTCGCTGGAACGTGGTGCTGGTCACCATCGACACCCTGCGCGCCGACCATGTCGGCGCCTATGGGGCCGGCCGGGCGCTTACCCCGGTGATCGACGCCCTGGCGGCGGAGGGGACGCGCTTCGAGCACTGCATCGCCCAGTCGCCGCTGACCCTGCCCTCGCACGCGTCCCTGCTCTCGTCCACCCAGCCCCTGTTCCATCGCGTCCGCGACAATGGCACATTCCGCGCGCCCGAAGAACTGGAGCTGCTCAGCGAAGTGCTGCGCGGGCGCGGCTTTGCCACCGCGGCCTTCATCGGCGGCTATGTCCTGCACGGCAAGTGGGGGCTGAACCAGGGCTTCGATCATTATTCCGACCGCTTCGATCCCGGCAGCTCGGGCAACCTGGTGCTGCTGGCCAAGAAGCCGGCGGCCACCGTGCTGGGCGACGCCCGGCGCTGGCTGGAAGAGAATGGTTCCCGGCGTTTCTTCACCTGGATCCATCTCTACGACCCGCACTTCCCCTATGAGCCGCCTCCGCCTTTCAACCGCTACGGCAGCGAACCCTATCGCGGCGAGGTGGAATACGCCGACCACGAGCTGGGCCGCTTTTTAGAGTTCCTGCGGGAAAAAAAATGGTACGATCGCACCCTGGTCGTGGTGACGGCCGACCATGGGGAGGGCCTGGACGACCACGGCGAGCAGAAGCACGGCTATTTCCTTTATGAGACGACCATTCACGTGCCGCTGGTCGTGCGCGCTCCGGCGCCGTTCGTGGCCAAGACCGTCCCGCAGACGGTCCAGTTGCTCGACGTGGCGCCGACCATTCTCGACCTGCTGGGCATTCCCGCCCCGCCCGGCTGGCAGGGAAAGACCATGCAGCGGCTGCTGGACGGCCGGGACGACGACCGCTTCGGGAGCGCCTACAGCGAAACCTGGTATCCGCGCCTGCATTTCGGCTGGTCGCCCCTGCGCGCCTTTTTTGACGGCAGGACGAAATACATCTATGCCCCGCGCGACGAGCTGTACGACCTGCGGCAGGACCCCGGCGAGGAGCGCAACCTGGCAGCGGAACGTCCGCGCCAGCGCGACGACCTGCGCCGGCGCGGGCTCGCCTTCATGCAGAAAGCCGGTCGCGGTGCCCTGACCCCGGGCAACATCCGGGTCATGGACGCGGAGGACCGGCGCCGGCTGGCGGCCCTGGGCTACCTGGGCGGCGCCGTTGCAGCGGCGGATGACGCCGGGCCCCTGGCCGATCCCAAGGACAAGCTGGAGGACTACATCGCGTTCGGCAAGGCGGTGGCGTTGCTCGGCGCCGGCCGCTGGCAGGAAACGCTCGCCCTTGCCCGGGAGATCGTCGGGCGCAATCCCGAGTTCGCCGACGCGATGAACCTGCTGGGCAACGCCCTCTTCGCGGGCAACCGGCCGCAGGAGGCCATGGATGTCTTTCGCCGCGCCCTGCTTCTCAAGCCCGAGGACCCCAACTACCGCCTCGACCTGCTGAAGACGCTCGAGAAAATGGGCAAATATGATGACGCCGCCGCCGAGGGCCAGCGCTTTCTCCGTGACGCCCCGGAGGACCCCACCCTCCTGGCCGCCCTGGGGCGGATCCGCCTGCAGCAAAGACAGGACGCGGAAGGCCTGCGCCTGCTGCAACAGGCGCTGGCGATCGACCCGGGGATCTATCCCCGGCTCAACCAGGCGGCGGAGATACTGATCGCCCGCCGGGATTTGTCCGCGCCGCGCCAGCTGCTCCTGGGCGTCCTGGACGCGAATCCGCGAGCCGCGGGCAGCCATTACCTGCTGGGCCAGATCGAGGAAGGGCAGGGGCGCCCCACCGCGGCCATGGACTTCTATCGTCGCGAGCTGGAGATCGATGCCAACCGGTTCGAGGCGGCCGTCAATCTGGCCAACCTGCTGAAGCAGGGCGGCGACCTGGTTTCAGCCGCCCGCTATTACCGCATGGCCATCGCGGCCAATGACAGGCTGAAGCTGCCCCGCTTTCACCTGGCCGAGATCATGCTGCGCCAGGGCGGGGACCTGAAAGAAGCCGTGGCCATCTGCATGCCGGGGATCGAGATGCCGCCCCGCGACCGAGAAACCCTGTTCGGCTACTTCATCCTCACCAACCTGTATGCCGCCCTGGGCGATGTTGAGCGCCGTGATTTTTACACCCGGGCCGGGGAAGATCTGATCACCCGCCTGGAAAAGCGCTGATCGGCATTCGCGACAAATCCTCAGCAGCGCCGCCGCTCGACAGCCGGTTCGTTCCCAAGGCGCCTTGCGTGCCGCCGGCTGTTCAGCCTTTCATTTAATTGGATTTTCATTGAATTTATCCCGTCCCGTCTCAAAATACTGAAAAGAAATCCCGAAAACGCCAGATAATTTGCGCCTTTGAACTTGGCATTAATATTGCTGACTTTTTCGCGTATGCAAATTTCTTGGAGGTAAACATGTTTAAAAAAACCTGCTTGGGGCTGCTGCTCCTGCTCGCGGTAATGGCCATCGGGTACGCGCAATCCAGCCAGACCGGCACGCTCATGGGCGTGGTCTCCATGGAAGATGGAGTGACCATCCCAGGCGTGTCCGTGACCGTAGCTTCGCCGGCTCTGATGGTCGGCAAAATGACCACGGTGACCAACGAGAACGGTGTCTACCGCTTCGGCAACCTGCCCCCCGGCGTGTACGAGCTGAACTTTCAGCTGGAAAGCTTCCGCCCGGTGATCCGCAAGGACATCCGCGTGGTCGCCTTGCAGACCTACACGGTCAACACGACCATCCGCCAGGAAGCCATCAAGGAAGCCGTCGTGGTCGTCGGGCAGAGCCCCACGGTGGACACGCAGCGCCAGACGCGCGCCGCCAACTTCGACGTGCAGTTCCTGAAATCGCTGCCCGCTCCCCGCAACCTGCTCAGCTTTGTCAACATGGCCCCGGGCATGGTCGACGGCGGTGCCGGCGGCGGCTCCTCGTCCATGGGCAGCTCGGCCATGGACAACTCCTTCAACCTGGACGGAGTCAACCTGGGCGACCCGGCCACGGGCCTCACCAACGTCACTTTCGGCCTGGACATCATGGATGAAATTTCGATCCAGGCCGGCGGCCTTTCGGCCGAGTACGGCTCGGTGCGCGGCGCCATGGTCAACGTGATCACCAAGTCTGGCGGCAACCGCGTTTCCGGCACCGCCTCCTTTTATATGAACCACGAAGACCTGATCGGCGACAATACCAAGGGCACGGCGCTGGAAGGCCAGGGCGTAACGGCCAACCATCTGCAGTTCGAGCCCTCGTTCTCCCTCGGCGGCCCGGTGATCAAGGACAAGCTCTGGTTCTTCGCTTCGGGCACGTACGCGGAAACGCAAAGCTACGTCAGCGGCTTCCCGTACACGAATCCCGACGCCAACACGATCATCAAGGTCACCCAGCCCCTGCCCTACATCAAGCTGACCTTCCAGGCCGATCCGAAGAACAAGTTCACCCTCTCCTACAACTATTCGGACCGCGTCAACAACAACCGCTTTGCCAATATCTATCGTACCGAAAAGAACACGTCCAAGCAGACCTCGCCGACCCACGTCATCAACGCCAACTGGAACCGCTACTTCGGCGAGAACGTGTACGCCAACTTCAAGGTCGGCATCAGCCAGGCCGGGCTGAATTTCGACTCCAACACGGACGCCCCTTGTTATTATGACGTGTATACGTATCGCTACCTTGACAATGGCGGCAATTGGCGCACCTACGACCGCAACCAGCGCGACCGCTACAACGTCAACATCGACTTCACCACCTTCATCGACGACTTCATGGGCACCCATGAGCTGAAGGTCGGCGGCGAGGCCCAGCTGGCCCGCGTCGGCTGGCAGGTGTACGGCAAGCCCGACCCCGTCTCCGGCTGCCATTTGAATTACATGCTGGGTGACACGGGCACCTATTTGGCCGGATTTGTCCTGATCGGCGACGGCTTTGACCGCAAGGACAACATGGATGACTACTTCGGCTTCATCCAGGACACCTGGCGCGTGAACCGGCATCTGACGCTGAACCTCGGCCTGCGCATGGAGTACAACTCGGTGACCTGGCCGGTGCAGGGCGAAGCCGGCGACATCCATTTCCCGGGGGCCATCAGCGACCTGGTGGTCAATCGCGGCATCACCGAGCCGATCAAGGGATTCTCCTGGACCACCCTGGCTCCCCGCTTCGGCGTCATTTATGATTTGTTCGGCGACAACAAGACCCTGGCCAAAGCCTCCTGGTCGCGCTATACCGTACCCAACCAGATCGGCTGGATCAACGGCGCTCATCCCAACGGCTGGGTCACTTACATCACCAACCTGAACCCGGATGGCACCCCGATCATCGGTTCCGAGACGCCTCTCTGGCTGCCCGCGACCACCAAGATCGGCTATGGCGACTACAAGCTGAAAGCCGCCTACACCGATGAATTGACGTTCGGCCTGGAGCGGGAGCTGTTCACCGACTGGTCGGCCAGCGTCCGCTTCATCCGCAAGTGGGACCGCAACCTGATCCACCAGGTGGATGCCGCCCAACTCGACATGGACAAGCTGATGTCCACCGGCGAGCTCGACTGGAGCAAGAACTGGGTCGCCAAGACCACGGTGGACCCCTTCGACGGCAAGACGGTCACCTTCTACAGCAAGATCAACACCTCTGCCAGCGACGTGCGCATCGTCAATCCCCCGGGCGCCAAGCGCGATTTCCAGGGAGTGGAACTCACCCTGAACAAGCGCTTCAGCCATGGCTGGCAGCTGAATACCTCCTATGTATACGGCAAGAGCGAAGGCCTCATCAGCCAGGGGCGCGGCGGCGCCTCCCTTGGCACATCCGCCCTGTTCACTGACCCCAACGCCCATATCAATGCCTTCGGCACGCTCGATCTCGACAACCGCCATCAATTCAAGATCCAGGGCCTGCTGGCCGGCCCCCTGGGCATCAATGTCAGCGGCTACTTCCGCTACCTGAGCGGCGGCACCTGGACGCGCACGATCCGCTCGCTGTTCCTGGGAGTGCCCGTCACCCAGAGCCGCAATGGCGCGTTCGTCAATGCCGAGGAACGGGGATCGCGCCGCCTGCCCGATACCGTGCAGCTCGACCTGCGCCTGGAAAAGGCCTTCAAGATCTCCAACGTCACAGTGAGCGTCTTCGCCGACTGTTTCAACCTCACCAACCAGGGAATTGCGACATCGGTCTGGACCGATTCCAGCAACCAGCGCGTTCGTCAACTGGGGCAGATGCTGACCATCAACGCTCCGCGCATGTTCCAGCTGGGAGCCCGCATCGAGTTGAAGTAAGCGAAAGGATCCATCGATTTTTCATCCTGGGGGGCACCCGGTGCCCCCCATTTTTATTATCTGGGAATAATGCGGAGTGCCGGATGCCCTCGCCGCTGGAGCGCATTGCTTCGGGGCGGCCGGTTGTGATAGAATAAAGACAATGTCCGCCTCCATTTTATCCCGATCACGTTCGCGACGCTGGCGGATCGGCGCGGCGGCCCTGGTCCTCCTGGCGGTCCCGGCCTGGCTGCTCGTCCGTTCCCTGGCGCGGCCGGGGACGTTCCGCCCCGGCGCTGCGGGCCTCAACGTCATCCTGGTCACCATCGACACCCTGCGTGCCGACCATGTCAGCGCCAATGGCGGCGATCGGGCCCGCACCCCGGTGCTGGACTCCCTGGCTGCCGCTGGGGCGCGTTTCGACCATTGCGTCGCCCAGGCGCCGCTCACCCTGCCTTCGCATACCAGCCTGCTTTCCTCCACTTATCCGTTGTTCAACCAGGTGCGGGACAACGGCGGCTTTCGGGCGCCCGCCGAGCTGACGCTGGTCAGCGAGGTATTGAAAGAGCGGGGCTACGCGACGGCCGCTTTCATCGGGGCTTTTGTGCTGCACGGCAAATGGGGACTCAACCAGGGCTTCGACACCTACTCCGACCATTTTGACCCGGGGCGCTACGGCAAGATCCTGCTGGAGAACGAGAAGCGCGCGGACGAGGTGCTGGGCGACGCCCGGCAATGGCTGGAAAAACAAGGCCAGGGGCCCTTCTTCGCCTGGATCCATCTCTATGATCCCCACGCGCCGTACGACCCGCCGGCTCCATTCGACAGCAGCACGCCCCTGGCGGCCTACCGCGGCGAAGTGGAATACACCGATGGCGAACTGGGCAAGTTCCTTGCTTTCCTGCAGGAGAAAGGGCTGCTCGAGCGCTCGCTGGTCGTCGTCACCGCCGACCACGGCGAAGGGCTGGGCGACCACGACGAGGATGGCCACGGCATGTTCCTCTACGAAACGACGGTCCATGTGCCCCTGATCATCCGTGCCCCGCGGCCGTTCGCGCGCCGCGAGGTCGGCGAGACGGTGGAGCTGGTGGACGTGGCGCCGACCATCCTGGAACTGCTGGACATCCCCGTTCCCAAGCCGTGGCAGGGGAGGTCGCTCTGGCCGCTGCTGGACGGTGGACCCGAGGCGGCGGCGGGCGGCCGCGCCTACAGCGAGACCTACTACCCGCGCTTCCATTACGGCTGGTCCCAGCTGCAGTCGTTCACCAGCGGCAAGCTCAAGTATATCCTGGCCCCGCGCGACGAGCTGTTCGACCTCAGCCGCGACCCGCGCGAGCTTCTCGAGCTCGCCGGCGACCGGCGCCGCCGCGACCTGCGGGGGCAGCTCATGGCCTTTGTCAGCCGCGCCTCCCGCGGCGCCCTCGCCAGCGCCGCCGGCCGCCAGCTCAGCCCTGAGGACCAGCGGCGGCTGGCCGCCCTGGGCTACCTCTCGGGAACGGTGCGCGTGGACGATTCGCGCCCCCTCGCCGACCCCAAGGACAAGATCGCCGTCAGCAACCTGCTGACGAAAGCGACGCACCTGCTTGAGGAGAAACGGCCCGAGGAAGCGGCCGCCATCCTCGAGCAATTGACCGTCGAGGAGCCCGAGCTCGCCGACGCCTGGAGCCTGCTGGGCAACGTCAACCTGAAGCGCCAGCGCCGGCCGCAGGCGCTCGATTCCTTCCGCCGCGCCCTGGCCCTGAAGCCCGACAACAATTTTATCATGCTGAACATCGTCAAGACGCTGGTGGGCATGGGGCAGGTGGACGAAGCGGCCGCCGAGAACCTGCGCTTCCTGAAGGCCTTTCCCGATGATCCCGCCCTGCTCGAGCAGCTGGGCTATATCCGCCTGCGCCAGAACCGCCCGGACGAGGCGCTGAGCGTGCTGAAGCAGGCGACGGCCATCGACGCGTCCTCTTCGCAGCTGGTCACCCTGGCCGGCGAAGCGCTGATCATGAAGGGCGATCACGCCGGGGCCGAGGAGGTCCTGGACCGCGGCCTGCGCGAAAACCCCAAGATGCGCAATATCCGCTACCTGTTGGCCCAGGTGCACGAGGCCAGGCAGCGGCCCGACGCGGCGATCGACCTCTACCGCCAGGAGCTGGAGCTCAGTCCGGAAAAATTCCAGGCGGCGGTGAACCTGGCCAACCTGCTGAAGAAGGGGGGGCGACTCGCCGAGGCGGCCCGCTATTACCGCATGGCCATCGACGCCAATGCCGGGCTGAAGATGCCGCGCTTCCACCTGGCCGAGATCATGCTGCGCGAGCGGCGGGACCTGGACCAGGCCGTTGACCTGTGCCTGGGCGGCATCGACCTGCCGCCACGGGACCGCGATACCCTGTTCGGCTATTTCGTGTTGACCAATCTCTACGATGCCCTGGGCAATTCCGAACGACGGAATTATTACACCCGCCTGGGTGAAAAGCTGATCGCCGAGCTGGAGAAGAAATAAGTGTTAGTGATAGTGTTAGCAAGAGATCAGATGAAATCCTAAGTCAATAATTGGAATTGGTTTACGGTAAACGGTAAACGGTTGACGGTCAAAAAAGGCAATAAGAAGACTTGAATTTCAAATCCCAAATTCCAAATAATAAACAGAATTGAAATTCCAAATTCCAAAACAAAAGCAAGCGTTTATTGCGGGAAGAAACGTGGAAGGGTTGACGGGTTAACAGCCCTTGATCTAAACTAGGCTGAACCCTTCAGTTCTTGAACTCTTTACTTCTTCAACTTCTTCGCTTGGGGCATTTGCCAATTGGAAATTGGAGTTTATTTGGGATTTGGAAGTTGCTGCTTGGGATTTAATTCTTCACATGTCACGCGTCACGCGTTACGCGTCACGAAGACGGTCTTTTGTTCTTTCGTGTCACGAAGGTCAGGACCCCGCCTCGCGCAGCAGCGCGGCGAGCTGCCCACGCTCCGCGTCGCTGAGGCGGCCGGCCAGTTTTTGCTTCAGGGTGTTCAGCGTCCGGCGCGCCTCCAGCCGCTGCCCGGCGCGGAGCTGGGCGATGGCCAGGTTGAAATGGGCGTTGACGAAGCCCGGGTCGATGACGAGCGCCGAGCGGAACTGGCCGATGGCCTTGGGCGCGTCGCCGAGATAGAGGTGCACTACCCCTAACCCGTTCACGGCGGTGATCAGCCGCGCGTCCGCTTCCAGGGCCCGGGAGAAGAATCCGGCCGCCATTTCCAGGCCGCGGCGGTCGCGGCGCTGGCGGAAAAGATTTAGGTGCAGCGTGCCCAGGCCGCTCAGGGCCAGGGCCTGCTGCGGATCGAGCTGCAGGGCCTGCTGGAATGAACGCATGGCCTGTTCTCCCTGGCCGCGTTCGAGCTGGGCGAGGCCCAGCTGGGTCCAGTGCGCCGGGTTGCCGCGCTGCTCGCGCACGAGGTCCTGCAGGAGGCTTTCCGCCAAGTCGGGCTCACCGAGCCGGACCAGCAGCTTGGACGCCTGGGCGCGGATCTCCACCGCCAGCGGCGAGCCGGGGACCTGCCCGGCCTGGACCAGCTTGCGCAGGGCGGCCAGTGCCTGCTCGGGATGGCCCGTTTCGATGTTCATGTCGGCCAGGGCGATCGCCAGCTTGTGGTTGCCCGGCTCCAGGTCCCAGGCCTGCTGGAAATGGCCGATGGCCTTGTCGATGCGCTTCTGGCCGCGGTAGAGCTCGCCCAGAAGCAGATGGGGCTGGCTGGCCTTCGGGTCCCGCTCCAGCAGGAGCAGCGCGGTTGTTTCCGTTTTCCGCTCATCGCCCCGATCGCGATGAAATCCCGCCAGCAGCATGAGAAAGCGGGTCTCTTCGGGAAAGCGCGCGATGGCTTCGTTCAGGACCGCCTCGGTGACGGCCGGGTCCTTGCGGGCCAGCGCCAGCTCGTAGCTGGTGTCGTGGAACTGGGGGAGGGTGCGGTCGATGCCCGTGGCCCTGAGGGCGGCGATCTGCCGCGAGGCTTTGTCCAGGTCGCCGACATGGATGGCTTCCCGCGCCTCCAGCAGCAGGTTCATCGTGCCGATGCCGTCCTTGGGATCATCGTTGCTTCTGGCCCGGGGCGAGGGGCCGCCGGCGGCCAGGTAGCCCAGGGCGCGCAGTCGGTCCTGGTCCTGGCGGGACTGCAGCAGCCGCAGCGCAGCCTTGTCTGCGCTCACCGTCTTTTCCAGATGGGTGTCCAGGTCGCGGGCCAGCCCCTTGGCCTGGACGTTCTTCTTCAGGTATAGGTTGTCCTTTTCCAGGGGGTCGATGGCCAGGTCATACAGCTCCGGCCGGGGCAGGGAAATGTACTTTAGCGAACCGCGCAGGAGGCCCGAAAGCGGGGCCCAACCCATCTCTTCCATCCCGTTCATGCTTTCGAAGTAGAGGGCGGGCGCCGGCCTGGCGGGGTCCTCATCAACGGTCAGCAGCCGGGCGAGGCTCCGGCCCTGGATGCCCGCGGGCAGGGGCAGGCGGTACAGCTCCAGCAGGGTGGGCATGACGTCGACCAGCCCGACGGGCTGCGTCACCACCCGGTTGCCGCGCAAGAGCCGCGGCTGGTGAAAGATGAGCGGCACGCGCAGCGTCTCCTCGTAGCAGAACACGCCGTGGCCGCTTTCCTCGTGCTCGCCGAAGCCCTCGCCGTGGTCGCCGGCGACCACCACCAGGGTGTTCTTCAGCAGCCCGCGGCCGTCCAGGTCGCGCAGCATGCGGCCGATGACCTCGTCCATGAAGGCGACCTCGCCGCGGTAGGGATCGTCGGGAAAGCGCCGGCGGAACTCCTCCGGGGGCGCGTAGGGATGGTGGGGATCGTAGAGGTGGACCCAGCAGAAGAACGGTGTCGCGGGATCGCTTTTCAGCCAGCGCGTGAACTTTTCGTGCACCCGGTCGGCCGGGATCTCGGAGCGGAAAGTGGTTGCTTCTCCCGAGGTGTTCAGCTCGTCGTCGTAGCCGGCGAAGCCCTGGTCCAGCCCGAATTTCTTCTCCAGCACATAGGCGGCGATCATGGCCATGGTGGAGAACCCGGCCGGACGCAGGATCTCGGCCAGGGTGGTCTCCTCGGGACGCAGCGTATAGGTGCCGTTGTTGCGCACCTGGTGGGCCTGGGGCTCGCGCCCGGTCATCAGCGTGACGTGGGCCGGCAGGGTCAGCGGCGCTACGGTGTAGGCCCGTTCGAAGCGCACCCCTTCCCGGGCCAGGCGATCGATGGTGGGAGTGGAGGCCCGGCTGTCGCCGTAGGCGCCGATGCGGTCGGCACGCGTGGTGTCCAGGGTGATCAGCAGCAGGTTGCTGCCGCCGTCGCGACTGGCATCCGCCAGGCGCCCCTCTTTCCGGCAGGCGCCGCCGAGAACCACGACGGCCAGCAGGGCGGCGACCCGGGCGCAGCGGAGCATGGTGGCGGCGGCCCTTCTTTTTCCCGCCATGTGCGGGCGCTATTTCTTCTGCAGCAGGTCGAGCAGCGCCTTTCCTTCCTCGAAGTTCGCTTCGGCGGCGCCGATCTCGACGAATTTTTTAAGGTGCTCCACGGCCTTGTCCATCTCACCGCGGTTCATGGCGACGTAAGCCAGCTTCAGGTAGGGCTTGGGCCACGCGGGCTTGATCTGGATGGCCAGCCGGTAGTACTTTTCAGCCTCGTCGACCTTCGCGCGCGCGAACATAATCTCGGCGACGTTGTAGGGCAGGGCCGGGTCGCCGGGCTGGATGTCGATCGAGCGCTGGAAATTCTCCACGGCCAGCTTGAAGTTCTCCTGGCGCAGGTGGATGTCGCCGATGCCGGCGAACACCAGGGCCGCAGTGGCATTGCCTTTCAGCTCCGGGGTCTCCTTGGTGACCTCGGCGAGCACTCTCTGGAATTCGGCCATGGCTTCCTCGTAGTTCCCCAGCTCGGTCTTGCAGTTGGCGATATAGACCCCGATCTGGTAGTTGGCCGGGTTCTTCTGGGCGAATTCCTGGTAGAGGGCCAGGGCTTCCTCGTACTGGCGCTTGTCGAACATCTCGTGGGCGCGCAGGATGGCGTCGCGGTTCGGGTCGCCGGCCACGCCGCTGCCCTTCTTGAGGACAATGCGGATCTCCGGGTTGGGGGCGACGCCGCTGACCGGCTGCTGGGTGACGCTGGACGCGTAGCCCTCCATCTCGCCGGTGACCTGGACCACGCCCTTGCCCAGGGCCAGGAAGCCCCATTGCCCCTTGGCATTGGATTTGGTCTGGCGGGTATTGTTGAATTCCATGTACTTCAGGGTGACGGTGGCATTGGCCAGCGGGGCGCCGTCCTCGTCGACGACCGTCCCGGTCAAGCGGCCGTTGCCCCGTCCTTCCTGGGCCGGAAGGGCGATGGCCGCGGCCAGCAGCAGCGCTGCTGCCAGAAAAAGATGGGTTTTGATACGCATGGGCATCCTCCTGTGATCTTGAGCGATCCGTTGCTTCATTTTATTTTCAGCGAAAGAAATTGCCGGTTCGACCTGCCGCCGACCCGGTCCAGCACCAGCAGGTCGACCTGGTATTTGCCGGCTCCGAGCGGCAGCGCCCAATCGAGCGCCAGGCGCTTTTTTTTCTGCATCTCGGCGTCGACCGCCAGGCGCCGGTCTTCCTTGCGGGTGACGATCGTGCCGTCGGGCATGTAGATGTTGGCGGCCAGGTGCAGGCGCGCCGTGAACCCGCCCGCGCCGTCGGTGTCGAAGCGCAGGTCCTTGGCCTCGACGGCGATGAGCAGCCTGGAGGCGGCGGGCGCGAATTCCGCCGTAAAGCCCAGGAAATTCTCTTCCGCTCCCTTGTCCCCCTGGATGAGCTGGGTCCGGGCCCTCTTCAGCAGCTCCAGCAGCCGCGGCGAGGTCCGCATCATGTCCAGGTCATACACACCGTAGCCCTGGTTGTCGATGAACCAGACGCGGATGCCCGTTTCCCCATAGGGCCAGACGATCGAGTTGGGCATGGGATTGCTGCTCGACGCGCTCAGGGTGGACGATGTCGTGCCGGCATTCATCATGGTGGGCGGACCCAGCACCATGTAGATCATGCCCCTCGCCGTGTCCCATCCCGGGCGGTTGGCTTCGCGCAGATGCTTGTTGACGAACTCGAAGCGCGTCTCCAGTTCGGTGCGGAACTCGTTTTCTTCCGTTTCGGGATCGGGGTCGCGGATCACCCAGAAGGCCGCGATGAATTCCCGGCGGAACTCGGGAGTGGTCAGGCCGCGGAACACCTTCTCTTCATCGCGGGTCATGAAATGGCGCGTCATGTGGAAAAAATCTTCGCTGTCCGGGTCGAGCCTGGCCGCGAAGCCGGGGAAAGCGACCCCCAGCAGCAGCATGGCGATACCCGCCTTTGCCAGCGGGGCCAGGGCGTGGCGGTTCATGGGGCCTCCACCTGCTTCAGCAGGGCGGCGATGTCGGGTTGAGCGGCCTTGATCTTCAGCGAGGCGGCCAGGGCTTTTTTGGCCTCCTGCGGGTTGTTCAGGCGCAGGAAGGACAGGCCGAGGGCGTTGAGCACCGAGATGTCGCTGTCATACAGCGCGTTGGCCTGCAGCAGTTCGTCGACGGCCTCCTGGTAGCGGGCCAGATGATAGAAGGCCTTGCCGCGCAGGGCGAAACGGTCGAAGGCGGCCCGGCCCTGGTCCGGGACCGGCGCCAGCACGTCGAGCAGGCGCTCGTATTTCGCCTGGCCGAGAAGGAAACGGCCGTAGGCGATGCGCAGGGCGGGGTTCTCCCCCGCCTGGCGCAGGGCTTCCTCGTAAGTGCGGCCGGCGTCGCCGGTCCGGCCGCTGGTCTCGAATTGGGCGGCCAGCATGCCCAGGAAGACATAGCCCTTGTCCGCGGCCAGCGTCGGCGCCGCGATCGCGGGATGCGGCAGCAGCGGCATGGGGGAAACGGTGAAGCTGGCCTCGCCGCCGAGGCTCTCGCGGCCGGCGCCGTCACGGACCCTGGCCTGCAGGCGGTAGTAGCCGGGTGGCAGGGCACCCAGGTCGGCGGTAAACACCTGGATCTCGGTGCCGCCCTGCGAACGGGGGACCAGGCGGCGGGAGTAGGGCTGGGCGCCGGCGGCCGGGACACTGGTCACCTCGATCTCCGGCATCGCCGTCGCGGCAGCGGAGGCGAAATCAACGGCGAACATGACCTGCAGCGGCTCGCGCTCCCCGAACGTGCGCTGCGGATCAGGGCTGGCATGGAGGTTCTGCAGGATGAAGGCGCCATAGGCGGCCCGCGCCTGCTTCAGGATGCGGTAGGATACCAGCGGGCCGAACAGCGCCGGCTGGCCCGGGGCCGGCACGCGGACCTTCTCGCTGAACGAGGCGAATTCGTTGTTGACCGAGTTCTGCACGAAGACGGTCACATCGAGCTCGCCGTCCATCACCGGGACCAGGTCGGCCAGGACCAGTCCGTTGGCCAGGGTCTTGTCCATCTCGTCCTTGTCGTAGGCGAAGGGCAGGTCCTTGGTGTGCTGGTAGACGATCGTCTCGCCCTGGCGCAGGTCGACCACCATCTTGTAGCTGCAGGTGTACTTTTTCGTGTCGCTGGAATAATCCACCGAGATGCGCTCCGGCCAGATGGCGAGATGGAGGAAGTTCAGCTTCGAAACGGGGTCGCGCAGCAGCACGAGCTCGTGGCGGCTGCCGAGATAGTCTGATGAATTCTGGATGTCGACGAAGGACTTGAAGCGCAGGAACTGGCTGGCATAGGTGGTGTTGATGTGCTCCTTGGGCAGCTCGGTGATCTTGGCCATCAGCTTCAGGTCGCGCATGGAAGGGTTGAAGTTGGTGGTCCGCTCGCCCGGGATCAGCGTCAATGCGATCTCTGCCACCTCGGGCTTGATTTCGTTGAGCTTTTTGTATATGGCCTGGTAGTCCTGCGAGCTGAATTCCCCGGTCTGGGTGACCAGCAGCTTGTCCGGGCCGTCCACGGCCGGGATATACAGCTTGAAATCGCCCGCGCCCCCCTTGCGGTAGAACACGACGTTGAACATCGTCGGCAGCCCCTTGCCCGGCTCGCCGTAATACTCCCAGATCTCGATGGGATAGAGGTAGCTGTTGAACACTTCGTTGCGGTTGGCCGGCGGTCCGAGCAGGATGTGGATGCGGCCGCGGTCGGTCTTCCAGCCGGGCAGGGGCGACGTGAAGCCGTAATAGCGGGAGGCGTACTGGAAGCGCTTGATGTGCTCGTCCTTGAACTCGTTCTCGGCGGTGCTGCGGTTGGGGTCGCGCTGGTTCCAGAAAATGCTCATGAAGGCTTCGCGGTCCCGGTCATTCTCCAGCTGCGTGAAGATCCTGCGCTCGTCGGGGGTGATGATGTAGTCGACCAGGTCCAGCCATTGCCGGTATTTCTCGGCGAGGGGGGGGCTTTTTTGCGGCTCGCCGCAGAACAGTCCCGTGGCGATGAGCAGCAATCCCAGCCAGGCGACTCCCCGGCGGGCACCACGGCCGGCAGCGATGATTGACGAATCTTTTGCGGGTGTTGGCATGGTTCAGGACCTCATTATTATTATAACATAATAGGACGGATTGCCGAAAGAAGATTGGCGTCAGGAAAAGAGGAAAGACGCTAGACGTTAGACGGTAGTGGTTAGCAAGAAAAATGGCCCCCACTTTCTTGTCACAGCGCGATCTTGTCTTGCTAATGTCTTACGGCCAGCGTCTAACGTCCTATGTCTAACATCTCCAGCCCGGATCTGTCTTGCTGACGTCTGGCGTCTGACGTCTATCGTCTATTTCTTCCAGGCTTTCACCACCGCTTTCAGGCCGTCCATTGGCTCGGCGGTCGCCAGGGATGCCCCGCCCGTGGCACCGGCGATCTTGCTGAAGGCGGAATAGATGTCTCCCGAGTTCTCCAGCAGGTTGCCGGTGGCCGATGTTTTCTTGGCGGTGAGGTAGATGAAGTGCTGGGTCAGCGACACCTGCTTGAAGTATTCGGCCAGGGCGCTGGCGTCGAAGGGCTCCTTCATGCCGCCGGTGAGGAACATTTCGTTCGCCTGGAAGGCGAACTTGGGCATGTCAGCCAGGAAGTTCAGCGCCTCGCGCCTGGGAACAGGGCGGAATTCGCGCTCGAACAGCACGATGATGTGGTTATCCCCCTGCTGGCCGCGGAAGGCATCGGCGAGCTGGCGCAGCGAGGCGTCATTGACCTTGCGCAGTTGGGCCAGGTTGAGGAGCGCCTGGCGGTAAAAATTGAAAAGTTCGCTCAGGTCGCGGGTTTCGGGCAACGGGTCCCCCTGCACGCCCGACGGCATGACCAAACCCTCCAGGTTGCGCACGGCGAGCTCCAGTTCGTTGATGACCTGCTTGTAGCTCTGGGCCGTCTTGGTGATGTCGCTGCGCAGCTTGTCGCGCACCAGGGCGACCAGCTCCGTTTTCGGCTGCGCCAGCTTGGCCCGCGAGAAGCCGTACAGCCCCGCGGGCGAGCGGATGATCAGCTGGTCGCTGGGCCCGACCAGCTTGTTGAAAATGAACTCCACGGCGTCCTCCAGGCCATCCGTGCTCTCGTGGAGATCGAAGAAAACTACGATGTTGCGCGGGCCGTCGGCCGCGGCCAGGGGGCTGGAGGCGGCCAGGAAGACCAGGGAAATTGCGAACAGGGCGATGATCATGTTGCGGCGCATGCGTTCCTCCTAGAAAGATCCGACTGAAAACATGATACACCAACAAGCGAGGGAAATACAGTGAAAAATCAACTTCTTTCCCCGCGCTTCCAGGGGATTTCCGCCACCGGGATGTCTCCCAGGACTTGAATACGGCTTCACGCCCGGCCACGGGCTCGGAGATCGTCCGGCAGACGCCGCTGGTGGCGATGGCGATCCTGCTGAAAGCGGAGTAGACGTCGCCCGAGTTCTCGAACAGGTTGCCGGAAACGGCGGCGTTCTTGACGATGATGCAGAGGAAGTGCTGGGCCAGGGGGCGGCCAGGTCCGCAGCAGAGATTTCGAGGGAAGTCAGAGGGAAGACCGAGGGAAAGGCAGAAGGAAGACAGAGTGGGAAAGAGATCCAGAAAGGGCTCTTTTCACTCTCTCTTCCTTTTTTCTTCCCTTTTTCTTCCTTCGCTCTTCCCTTTTTTCCCCTCGCTTTTCCCGGATCGCGGCTCGCCGTAGCGATACGCCTTTTTGAAGGCCTCGACCTCCTCGTCGCGCAGTTCGCGCCATTCGCCCAGCGGCAGCCTGCCCAGGGTCAGGGTGCCGATGGCCACGCGGCGCAGCTTCTCCACCGGGTGGCCGGAGTATTTGAAGGCCTTGCGCAGGATGTGCTTCTTGCCCTCGTTGATGGTCACGCGCAGCCAGGAATTGCCGCTGCCCGTCATCTTCACCTCTTCGATGGTGAAGGGATTGAGGCGCTCTCCCTCCAGGAACATGCCCCTTTCCAGCCGCTGGCGCGTGGTCTCCGCCAGCGCGCCCTTGACCTTCAGCAGGTAGGTCTTGGGCACGCCGTTGCGGGCCGAGAGGATGAAGTTGGCCAGGTCGCCGTCGTTGGTCAGCAGCATGAGCCCGTCGGAGTTGAAATCGAGCCGGCCCACCGGGTAGACGCGCTCGCGGATGCGGCCGATGTAGGCGCCGACCGTGGGCCGGCCCTCGGGGTCGGCCAGGGTGGAGACGACGCCCACCGGCTTGTTGAAGGCGAAATAACTCTTGCCCTGCGGGGCGAGCTTCAGCAGCCTGCCGTTAAGGTGCACCGTGTCGCCCGGGAAGCGAACGGGGAAATTGGGGTCGGTGACGACGCGGCCCTGGACCTGGAAGCGGCCGTCATGGATCCACTGGCGGATGTCGCGGCGGCTGGCCACGCCGCATTCCTGCAGGTACTTTTGCAGCTTGATTTCTTTCATTTTTCGATCCCCAGGCGCTTGATCAGCTCATAGAGCGTGGAGGGCTTCAACTGCAGGTCCTCGGCGGTCTTCTTCTGCACCCAGTTGTTCTTCTCCAGCGTCTCGACGATCAGCTGCCTCTTGTAGGCGTCCACTTTCTCGTTGAAGCCCCCCGTCTCCAGCCGCTGGCTGCGCACGCCGAGGATCTCGGGGGTGAGGGCCTCCGGCGTCAGCGACTCGGCGTTGGAGAGCAGGACGGCGCGCAGCATGGCGTTCTGCAGCTCGCGGATGTTCCCCGGCCAGCTGTAATCCATCAGGTGGCGCAGGAACTTGGGGCTCATGCCCTTGATCGCCTTGTTGTTCTCGCAACTGAATTTCTTCAGGAAGGCGTCGGCCAGCAGCGGGATGTCCTCCTTGCGCTCGCGCAGGGGCGGCAGGTGGATGTTGATGATGTTCAGGCGGTAGTACAGGTCCTCGCGGAAGTCGCCGCTCTTGACCCGCGGCAGCAGGTCGATGTTGGTGGCGGCCAGGATGCGCACGTCGACCTTCCTGACCTGGTTGCTGCCCAGGGGCTGGATCTCCTTCTCCTGGAGCACGCGCAGGATCTTGGACTGGGTCTCGTCGGTAAGGGTGGCGATCTCGTCGAAAAAGACGGTGCCGCCGTCGGCCTCCTCGAAGATGCCTTTCTTGTCGGCGACGGCGCCGGTGTAGGCGCCTTTGCGGTAGCCGAAGAGCAGGCTCTCGAACAGGGTGGCCGGTATGTTGCTCGAGTTGAAGGCGGCGAAGGGCATGAGGCGGCGGTTGGAGTTGGAATGGATGGCCTTGGCGATCAGCTCCTTGCCGGTGCCGCTCTCGCCGGTGATCAGCACGGTGGAGTTGGAGTCGGCGACGCTCTCCACGATGCCCAGCACCTTCTTCAGCAGCGGGCTGCGGCCGATGATGTTCTCGAAGGCGAAGCGGTCGTTGAGCGTCCGGCGCAGCTGCTCGTTCTCGCCCTTCAGTTTCTTTTCCTTGATCGCCCGGTCGACCTTGTGGCGCAGCTCGATGTTGTTGAAGGGCTTCTGCAGGTAGTCGAGCGCTCCCAGCTGGATGGCCTCGATGGCCGCCTCGATGGTGCCGAAGGCGGTCAGGAAAATGACGCGCACCTGCGGGTCGTCCGCCTTCAGCTCCTTGAATATCTCCAGGCCCGAGCAGCCGGGGATCATCTGGTCCATGATCACCACGTCCACGTCGGCAGAGTGGTGGGACTTGGCCTGGGGCTTGTTCTCGGAGATGCGCAACTCGTATTCGGGCTCCACGAAGATGCGCTTGAATATATCGTGGATGACGATCTCGTCGTCGACCAGGTGGATGATCTTTTTTCTCATAGGTTCATGCTCCTCAGCGGGCTCTGCAGCGGGAAGGTGATGATGAAGGTGGTGCCACGGTCGATCTTGCTGTGCACCTCGATGTTGCCGTAATGCTCCTTGACGATATTGTAGACGATGGCCAGGCCCAGGCCGGTGCCCTGGCCGACGTCCTTGGTGGTGAAGAACGGGTCGAAGATCTTTTCCAGGTGCTTCTCGCCGATGCCGCGGCCGTTGTCCTTGAAGCGGATGAGCACCTGCTCCTCGCTCTCCTCGCCGCTGACCGAGATCCAGCCCTGGCGGTCGATGGCGTCGATGGCGTTGATGAACAGGTTGATGAACAGCTGCTGCAGCCGGGTGGGGAAGCCGTGGATGCTCTGCTTGAAATCGGTCTCGCGGCGGAAGGCGATGTCCTTCTTCTTCAGCTTGTGCTCGACCAACGCCAGGCTCTCGTCAAGCACTTTGTTCAGGTCGACGGGCATGGCCTGCTGTCCCTTTTGCCGCGAGAAGTCGAGCAGGGTGCGGATGATGCGGTTGGCGCGCAGCACCTGGTCCTGCATCTTGCCGATCAGCTCCCGGTTCTCGGCCCCGTCGGGGTTGTCGAGCAGGAACTGGCAGTAGGAGGAGATGCCGGTCAGGGGGGTGTTGATCTCGTGGGCGATGCCGGCCGAGAGCAAACCCAGCGAGGCCATCTTCTCCGAGGTGACCAGCTGGTTCTGGATGATGTTCTTCTCGGTCACGTCCTCGAAGACGAAGATGCGGCCGGAGACGCTGCCCGTCTCGTCCTTGAGCGGCGAGACGTAGACGTCGAAGAAGATCTCCGCCTCGCTCAGGGCCAGCTTGACGTTGCGCAGGGTGCGCGTGCCCTCCGGCCCCGGCTGGAGCTTGTTCCAGAGCCCCTTGCCCAGGACCAGCGGCGCGCGCTTGCGCAGCGCCTGCTCGCGCGGGATGCGGAAACGGTCCTCCATGAAAGGGTTCCAGGCCTGCACCTGGTTCAGGCGCGAGACGACCATGATGCCGAGGTTGATGTTCTCTATGATGTTCTCGTTGAACTCCTTCAGCAGGTTGAGCTCGGCGAGCTGCTCTTCCAGCCGCGAGTAGAGGAAGGCGTTCTCCACCGACAGGGCCAGGGGCGAGGCGATGCTGGCCACCAGGTCCCAGTCCTCGACGGTCAGGTAGGAGTGGTCGGTCTTGCGGCCCATGGCTACGATGCCGACCAGCCGCGGGCCGATCTTCAGGGGCTGGAACTGGAAAAGCTTCTCGGCCGGCATGGCGCCGTGGTCCTTGGGGAACTTGGTGCTGAACTCCTGCTCGGAGAGGAAGACGAGATGGTCCTGGCGCTCCAGGGCGGAGAGGAAGTTCCGCGTCAGGAACAGGCGGCGGCGCCCGGGCAGGGAATAGAACATGTTGTTCTTGAAATGGATCAGCAGCGAGGCCGACTGCAGCTGGAGGCCGCGGCTGATGATCTCCAGGAAGCTCTGCGACAGGGAGGACAGGTCGCGCTGGGCGCTGATCGATCCCTCCAGCTCCTTGAGCTTGCGCTTGAAATTGAAGGTGTCGCGGTAGAACAGCTTCTCGACGAACCTCTGGATGGTGCCCTCCAGCGGCCTGAACAACAGCCCGGCCATGAGGATGGCGGCGAGGGACCAGAAGATGCCCAGCAGCTTGTTCTGCTCGATGTTCAGCCCCAGGAACAGGTAGGTGCCGAAGATGAAGATGAACAGGGACGATACCGACAGCGTCTTCTTGATCGTGTTCTCGATGTCGGTCACGCGCTTGGGCGAGAGGAAGTAGACCAGGCTCAGGGGCAGCAGGGGCAGGAAGAACATGCTCAGGTAGACGCCGAAGCCGCTCCCGGCCTGCGGGGACTGCCGGGAGAAATCGAGCAGCAGCAGGGCGGCGAAGCTCAGCGATATGCCGGCCAGGGGGAAGATGTAGCGCTTCTGCTTCTTTTTCGTGATCAGGGTCAGCGACGAGACAACGATGCTGGCCCAGGCCAGGACGATGTAGAGGGCGAAGTATTTCTGGCCCAGGGAGCGGAAGTGGTTGATGGTGCCGACCAGGATCTCCGCATCGGGTTTGAGGAGGTGCTGCAGGATGAAATACAGGTTGATGACCAGCAGGGCCAAGGGCGGCAGGTAGATCAGCAGGCTGCGGAACTTGCCGCTGAATTTCTTGAAGGCCCGGTGGCGCAGCGGGTACTGCAGGCTGTACTGCAGCAGCAGGGCCGGAAAGAAGATGAAGGACACCGTGTCCAGCGCCATGAAGAGGAAGTCGGACGGGCCGTAGTTCCCGGTGGGGGAGAAGATGAGGAAACCCGACAGGGTCAGGCTGAGCATGAAGAAGATCTGCGGCGGCGGGAACAGGGTCGCCTGCCTGACGTAGATGTTGAGAATGCCCAGGGTGAGCAGGATGGACAGGATGCCGACGAAAACGAGGATATAGTAGGAAAAAGGGGTGAAGACCGGATCGATGTCGACGCCGACGTTCTTCAGGATGCCCTGGCGCTCGATCTCATAGCGGCAGTAGTTGCGGCCGGCGATGGAGCGCAGCAGGTCGATGCGGTTGTTGACCAGGTACTTGTTGACGGCCAGCAGGATGTCCCCGGGCTTGACCTGGCTGTCCTTCGGCCCCGCCTTGCAGACCAGCCCGTGGCTGGTGCTCTCCCAATCCAGGTGGTCGGTGACCGAGCTCCACTTCAGCTTCTGGAAGATGTTGGCCAGGCTGACGAGGATGAAGAGGGCGAAGATGAAGTGCCAGGGGAACTTG
>JALOLA010000022.1 GCA_025456205.1 Acidobacteriota bacterium
GGCGTCCTGTCTAAAGGAGAGGAACTGAAAATGCGTTGCCAAAAAGCGAGAAGATTCATTTCGTTGGCCATGGACCACCGACCCGAGCGCTATGCCGCAAAGGGGCTCGCCGCTCATTTGGACGGCTGCCCCGCCTGCCGGGAATGGCGGCGGGAGCAATCGTGGCTGCGCGACCTGATCAAGCCCCCGCAAGATTTGGCCCCCGGTCACGGCTTTCACGCCGGCGTGATGGCGCGCATCGCCGCTTCCTCCCGGCGTCCCCCGGTTTTTGATCTTTCAAGCGTGTTCTTCCGCCCGGCCATGCTGCGCGCGGCCATGGTGCTGCTCCTGGTCGTTTCGGCCGCGATGGGGTTTTTCCTGGGCGCGCCGCTGCTGGATCCAGCACCTGACACCCGGGCCGCGGCGTTCAGCCGGACCCTGAACCTCGATGCCTTCGCCGATCTGCCCGCCGATTCCTTCGGCGCCGTATATGACCGCCTGTTGCAGGGAGAGATCCAATGAAAAGCAGGCTGCTGGCCGTATTCATCGTGATCTCCCTGGGAATCAATATCGGTTTCCTGCTGCACTGGCTGCGACCGCGGCTTTTTCCGGCAAGAGCGGCCGCCATGTCATCCGGCTGGCATAGCGGCCCGATGAAGCGCCACCTCAACCTGGATGCCCGCCAGTCGCGGCGCATGGAAAGCGAACGCCGGCAGGTGTTGGCCCAGGCCGGGCCGCTGCAGGAAGAATTGCGGCAAAAACGCCGCGAGCTGTTCGTGCTGCTGAAGGGCCAGGATGTCGGCGCTGCCGACCTCGATCCCATCCTGAACGAGATCGCGCGCCTGCAGGCCGCCCTGGAAAAAATGTTCATCCTCCATTCCCTGAAAGTGCGGGGCCTGTTCTCCCCGGCGCAGCGTCTCAAGTACGAGGGCTTCCTGGAGCAGGGGCTCTGTCCGGGAATGATGTCCGATGAAGCCTGCGCTCCCGCCAAGGCGGGCCAGGGCATGAAAGGTGCCGGCTGCCGGGAAGCCGGCGAGACAAAAAAGTAACGTAAGTTGGTAAACTTATAAAGGAGGTTTTACCCGATGACGAACAAAAAATTATTCAGAGTGTTGATCCTGGCGGCTTTCGCGGCCATGATCGTGATCGCGCCGCTGCAGGCCGCCCCTGCCAGAAGCAGGGCGACCAGAAAAAGATGATGGGCCACGGCTGCATGGCGGGCCAGGGCTGCATGATGCTCAAGAACATCCCCAACCTCAGCGAGGAGCAGAAGGCCAAGCTGGAGAAGCTGCATGTCGAGCACAAGGCTGTAATGGCTGCGGCCATGGCCGAGATGCAGAAAAAGTGCCAGGCCCACACCGAGGCTGTGAAGGCGCTGCTCACGGCTGAGCAGAAAGCCAAGCTCCCCGAGATGTCCGGCTGCATGAAGGAAGGCAAGGGCGGCTGCATGATGGGCGGCAAGCACATGCAAGCCAAGGCCGGCTGCTGCGAGAAGGGAAAAGAGGCCAAAGCCGAGTGCCAGAAGAAGGCCGCCGAAGAAAAAAAGTAGCCGGTTTTTCATCGCGTTCATGGGGCGGCGGCAACGCCGCCCTTTTTTTTTGCCCCGGGAGCACCTCGACAGCACCCGGGAACGCAGGCGTTTCCCGGGCCGGGGAGGTGGCGGCATGGTGAGACGGTATGAACTGGCCGGCGGCAAGATCGTGGAGAGCCAGAACGAGCAAAGCCCGATCCTGGTCTACGTCAATCCCAGCGACGCCGAAAAAAGATACCTGACCGAGGAATTGAAGCTAGACGAGCACACCATGAATTCCTCGCTCGACCCCGACGAGCTCTCGCGACTGGAATTCGAGCCGGAGCACGTCGCCCTGATCTACAAGCGGCCGAAAAATTATGCCGCCTGCGACAACTTCCTCTTCCGCGTCTCCTCGCTCGGCCTCTTCCTGTTCAAGGACCGGCTGGTCATCCTCCTGGCTGAGGACATCCCGCTGTTCGAGGGCAAGCCCTACGTGCGCGGGCTGTCGCTGCCCAAGGTGATGCTGTCGCTGCTCTACCGCTCGATCTTCCATTTCGTGGAGCACCTCAAGATCATCAACATGCTCTCCGACTCCCTGGAGCAGAAGATCAACGCCTCCATGGAGAACAAGTACCTGCTCAACCTGTTCATCCTGGAAAAGAGCCTGGTCTATTACCTCAACGCCATCAATTCCAACACCATGGTCATCGAGAAGATCCGCAACAACGCCGGCAAGATCGGCATCGACGGCGACACCCAGGAGTTCCTCGACGACATCTTCATCGAGAACAACCAGTGCTACAAGCAGGCCGAGATCTATTCCAACATCCTCTCCAGCCTGATGGACGCCCGGGCCGGGATCGTGGGCAACAACCTGAACGTGCTGATGAAGACGCTGAACATCATCACCATCACCATCATGATGCCGACCATGGTGGTCAGCATCTTTTCCATGAATGTCAGCCTGCCCCTGGCGCACGACCATCCATTCTCCTTCTGGTTCGTGCTGGGCCTGGCCATGCTCTCCGGGATCGGGTTCCTGGTCTTCTGGCGGCGCAAGAAATGGTAGCCGTTGGCCGGCGCCGGCCCGGCTGATCCCGGAGAGGAGAACCCATGTGCGGTGTCGTCGGCATCGTGTACCGCAAGGACAATGAGCGCCTGGGCCGCGTCGGCTCGTTCCTGCTGAAGAAGCTGGAATACCGCGGCTACGATTCCACCGGCGGCGCTTTTTTCAAGGACGACGGCTCCGTCACCCTCAAGAAGAAGGTCGGCTCGCCCACCCGCGTCATCCACGAACTGGACCTGGAGAACCTGAGCGGCAGCAAGTTCATCGGCCAGGTGCGCTGGGCCACCTATGGCGCGGTCAGCGACGAGAACGCCCAGCCGCACGAGGTGAACTGCCGCACCCGCCTGCTGGGGGCGCACAACGGCAACATTTCCAACACCGACAGCCTGAAGGAATTCCTGGCCGACTCCCGCCACCGCATCGCCTCGGACAACGACGGCGAGATGCTGGTGCACCTGATCGAGCATTTTTACCACGAGCAGCTGGCCCTGCGCCGCAAGCACAGCGCGGCCAGCCGCGTCGACGACCTGCTGCAGGCCATCCTGCGCGCCAACCGCAAGGCGCAGGGATCCTACGCCGCCTGCGTCTCGGCGCCCGACATCGAGGGCATCTTCGCCGTCAAGGCCGGCTCCTCGCTCTATGCCGGCAAGGGCAGCGATGAGGACGGCGACTTCATCCTCGTTTCCTCGGACCTGACCTCGGTGCTGGCCAAGACGCGCTTCCTGATCCCGCTGGTCGAGGGCCAGGGCATCTATTTCAGCGCCGGCGAGTACTTTGTTTTTTCCCTGGAGGACGGCCGCCGCAGCGTACCCGGCCTGAAGCGCTCCAAGCTGAACATCGCCGACATCGCCCTGCAGCCCAAGTACCATTTTTTCATGGAACAGGAGATCGCCTCCACCGCCGCCAACCTGGGCGTGATCCTGAAATACTATTTCTCCCAGGACTGGGAGGCCCCGTACTTCTCCGTTTTCGAGCGCCATGCCCGCGATTGCAAGGACATCGTCTTCGAACTGCTCAAATTGTACGCCATCTTCGACCGCGGCCAGCTGCGGCGGGCGTTCCTGCGCATCGTCAGCGATGTGCGCTTCGCCGCCATCGCCGGCGAGATCTTCGCCCTGTCGCCGCCGCGGGCAACGGACGAGGCGCCGGCCTTCTTTTCCTCCGACGAGGCCCAGCTGCTGCGCGAGCTGAGGGAGTTCGGCGAGGAGCATTTCAACGCCCTGTTCACCCTCGACCTGATCGTCATCTGGAAGAAAAAGCGCAAGGTCATTCGCTACCGCGACGAGGCCGTGGCCCTTTTTCGCAAAAGCTTCCTCGCCGGCGGCAGGGTGTTCTTCATCGGTGCCGGTACCTCCTACCATGCCGCCCTGGCGGCCGGCTACTTTTTCAACAACCTGACCTCGCTGGCCATCGTTCCCTGCAATCCCGATCTCTTCCGCTCGGTGTACATGAACAGCCTGCGCCCCGGGGACGTGCTGGTGGCTATCACCCAGTCGGGCGAGACCAAGGACCTGGTCGACATCCTGAACCAGGCGCGGGAGCGCTTCCGCGGCCAGGTGGCGGTCATCGCGGTGGTCAACAACGAGAACTCCACCATTCCCCAGGAGAAGGCCGATTTTTTCCTGCCGCTGCTCTGCGGGCCGGAGATCGCCGTGGCGGCCACCAAGTCGTTCAGCGCCCAGCTGGCCCTGTTCTACCTGCTGGCCGCCGGGCTCGACGGCCAGGCGCAGCCGCCGCAGCAGGCGCTGGCGAAGATCAAAAACCTGATCGAGTACACGCTGAAGGCCTGCGAGGAGGATGTCACCGAGGTCATGCTAAGGTTCTTCCTCAAGCCCTCCATCCATATCCTGGGCACGTCGCTGATCGGGCTGGCCCGCGAGGGGGCGCTGAAGATCCGCGAGGTGGTGTTGAACCACGCCGAGGGCTACGACGCCGCCGAGTTCAAGCACGGCCCGAACACCATCCTGGGCAAGAACACCCTCTACTCGTTCATGGACATGGAGAACCTGCTGGCCGACATGGCCGAGTTCTGCCGCGACCTGCTGGCCGGCGGCGACCTCGCGGCCGCCGGGAGCGCCGAGGACCTCGGCCGGTTTTTCAACCGCGTGCGCGATCTCAAGTTCGCCGACCTGGGGGCCCTGCCCGCGGACGGCGGCGAGCCGGCCGCGGCGGAAACCGAGCTGGCCCGTCGTTTTCGCGCCCGGGTGAACGCCGAGAACTATTTTTCCAACTACCCGCTGGTCTTCGTCTGCCCGCCCGACGAGCGCGACGTGCGCATCACCATCTCGCAGATCCACACGCACAAGATCCGCGGCGCCGACGTGGTGCTGATCGCCGAGGACAATGCCGAGCTGGCCAAGGCGCTGGAAGGGAAACCGGCATCGAAGGTGCTCGCCGAGGGGAGCGGCCGGGACGAGTATTTCTGCAAGTACATCCGCGTGCCCTCGAGCGGGGATGTCAACATGTTCGTCTTCCAGGCGGCGGTCGTGCTGCAGCTGCTGGCCCTCAAGATGTCAGTGGCCAAGATGAAGTACCTCAACCGCGCCCACATCGAGAACCACGGCGTCCATCCCGACGTGCCCAAGAACGTCTCCAAGTCCATCACCGTCGATTGAGGCGCCCATCCCGGCGCCCGGCCTCAGCGCTCTTCGCCGCGCCGGCCGGACCGTCAAAAGCTGAAATAAATAAAAGGAGCGGCCGGGGAGGCCGTCATGGCCATGACGCTGGCAGCGAGCACCGCGGCCAGGAAGGCGAGCGCCAGCAGCTGTGCGCCCTGCCGCAGCCAGTGGTGCCGCGTACCGGCCAGCCGCTTATCGATCACGGCGCGCAGGGCGGGAAGGACGGGGCCGGCGGCGATGAGCCCGGCGGCCAGGGCCAGCAGCAGCCGGACATCCAGGACCAGGTCCGGGGGGCGGGGGCCGCCGTCGCCGCCGGCCCCTCCCAGCAGCGCCTTCCAGAACCCCGTCGCCTGGGAAAGGTCCGCGGCGCGGAACAGGGCCCAGCCGCAGGCCACGACCAGCAGGGTATAGGCGGTCTGCAGCGGCGGCCACAGGCGCTTCAGGACCTTCTTCAGCGCCTGGCGCTCCAGCACGATGAAGAGGCCGTGGTACAAGCCCCAGGCGATGAAGGTCCAGGCGGCGCCATGCCAGAGGCCGCAGAGGAACATGGTCAGCAGCATGGCCGGGTAATAGCACCAGGAGTCCGCGCGGATGCCCAGCCAGCGCTCGCCCTTGATGCGGCGCGAGAGGGCGTAGGCCGCGGGCAGGAAAATGAAATCACGCAGCCAGGAGGAGAGGGAAATGTGCCAGCGGTTCCAGAAGTCGGTGATCGACCTGGCAACGTAGGGATAATTGAAATTCTCCATGAAGGTGAACCCGAACATGCGCCCGAGCCCGATGGCCATGTCGGAGTAGCCGGAAAAATCGAGGAATATCTGCAGCGTAAAGCAGGCCACTCCCAGCCAGGCGAGGGGCGCCGTCAGGTTCGCGGCGGGGACGGCGAAAACGGCATCGACGGCCCGGGCCAGGGTGTCGGCCAGCAGCACTTTCTTGCCCAGGCCGATGATGACGCGGCGCAGCCCCTGGCCGAGCAGCTCCGGCGTGACGTGGCGCTCGGCCAGCTGCTGGCGCAGGCGCGAATAGCGGTTGATCGGTCCCGACAGCAGCGCCGGGAAAAATGAGATGAACAGGGCCGTGCGAACCCACTGGCGTTCCGCCGGGATGGCGCGGTTGTGAACCTCGATGAGGTAGGCCATGGCCATGAACGTGAAGAAGGATACCCCCAGGGGCAGCGGCCAGGCGGGGACGGCGCCGGCGGCAAGGCCGGCGGCCCGGAGCAGCGGTTGCAGCAGGGCAATGATGAAATGGGGGTACTTGCAGGCGGCCAGCAGCGCCAGGTTCAAGCCCAGGGCGGCGAGCAGCAGGGCTTTCCGTTTCCCCCGGGACCCGGCCCGGTCGATGCCCAGGCCGAGGAGATGGTTGCCGAGGGCGGAGCCCAGGAGGAGCAGCACCAGCCAGCCCTGGCCCCAGGCATAGAACGTCAGGCTGGCCAGGAGCAGGAATGCGTTCCTCGCCTCGTTTTTCAGGAGCAGGGAGGCCAGCAGGACGGGCGGCAGGAACAGGAACAGGAAAGCCGGTGTGTTGAGAAACATGGCGCGCTCTCGCGGTCGAGTTGCCTATTATAGCATACTACGCGATGCCCGTTCGGTTGCGGGCGGGTTCAACGCAGCGTGAATCCCAGTTGCCACTCCGGGGCGGCCCCGGTGGCGGCGGGGCGGGCCCGCAGTTCGAACTGGTAGCCGTAGCGGGCTCCGATCCTCTTGAAGCGGGGACGTTCCAGTTGCAAACGTCCCTCCGTCGCCGGCGCCAAGTACAGGCCGGTTACCGGGGCGTCGAAGAGTAAAACGGACAGCGGCAGCGGCTCGCCGGCGGAACGGTTCTCCAGGCGCATCTCGATGGCCTTCAGCGGCACCAGGGTTTCGATGCGCAGGCGGCAGCTCCCAGCCATGCCCAGCCATGAATCCGGCCCGCCGTCGGCCGCCGGCCGCGGCTGAAAATGGATGCGGACAGGCAGTTCGCGGGGCCCGGCCAGCAGCCGGGCATCGGCTCGATCCAGCCTGGGAAAAAGGCTGGCCAGGGAGAATATGGCCAGGAATACGAGCGCCGGCATGACGCGGCCGCTCCAGCGCCGGACCCGCGGTCGCCAGGGGAGCAGGGCGAGAACGGCCAGCAGCAGGAAGAGCGCCAGGAACACCGGGTTGGGCAGGTAGCCCTGGTTGTCGACCTTGATATAGGAGGGGAGCAGCGTCGGCAGGTCGATGCGGCTGTTGCTCCACTCCTGGAACATGGCGCCGGCGCGCAGCAGCGAATCGTGGGTGGTCGGCTGGTACAGGGTGAAGGGCCGCAGGGCTTGGTAGAGGGTGACGAAAAGCGCGTAGAGCGGCAGGGCCAGGAAGGCCTTCCTGAAGGGCCGGTTGCGACTTTCCCGATAGTAGATCAGGGCGAACAACAGCAGTGCCCAGGCCACCGGGGCCAGGTAGCGCCCCTGGGGGCAGTAGCCGGCGCGGATGGTGGAAAACGCGTGGTTGAGGATGAAAAGCAGCGCCGGCACGATGGCGAGCAGGTGCAGGCGATAGCGGCGGAAATTCTTCAGGGCCAGCAGCAACCCGGGAAAGGCGAAGAAATAGAAGGGATTGTACAGGAGCAGCCCGTCGCGCTGGTCGAAAAAATAATCCAGCAGGGTTTCCCAGCGCGCCTGCAGCGGGATCCTTTTCAAGATGGTGTCAACGAGCGCCTGCGACTGCTCGGGATTGAGCATGCCATAATAAACGGAGTTGGGTGAGAAACTGCCGTAGGCCGTGTAGAGGTAAAAAAAGAAGAGGGCTTGAAAGAGCAGCGGGAAGACGAGCAGCATCAGGGCCTGGCGGAACCGCTTTTTCCACAGCCAGTACGCGCAAAAGCCAAGGGTGACCGGGTAGATGAAGATGGCGTACTTGACCCCCCAGAATATGGTGCTGCCCAGCAGCAGGCCGGCCCACAGGCAGCGGTCGCCGTGCCGGCCGCATTTGTAGAGCAGGATGTAGGCGGCGCCCAGCACCAGCAGCATGGCCTGCACCTCGGGGAAGATGTGGAAGGAGTAGAAGAAGACCGGGGCGCCCAGGCTGAATGCCAGCGTGGTGAAAAAGGCCAGGCTGCGCGAGCGCCAGAGCCTGAGGGCGAACAGGTAGACCAGCACGGCCAGCATGGCGCCGAACAGGCCCAGGTAGGCGCGGAGCAGGAAATAGAGCAGCGGCGGCGCGAGCTTGATAAAGAAGAACGGGGCCACGGTCAGCGCCACCCCGGGCATGTGATAGGAATAGATCTTCTTGAAGCCCTTGCCCCAGGTGCCGTGGGCGGGGAGTTTCTTGACGTCGAGGAACTCCTTGTAGCCGTCGCGGTAATATTGGTTGAAGACGTTGAGGTCGCCGTCGCGCGCCAGGGACTGGCCGATGGCCAGGTAATGAGGCTCGTCGCCCACCAGGGCCACTCCCCGCTGCGTCAGCAGGGCGGCGGCCAGGATGAAGAGCAGTTCCGCGCCGAGAAAAACCGCCAGCAGCCGTTTCTTCAGGGCCAGGGCATTGAAGCGGCGCAGGAATTTGCGCGGCCAGCGCCGCTCGCGGGCCAGGAGGTACAGGGTGAACAGCGCTGCCAGCAGGGAGAGATTGCGGACGCGCAGGGCGAGGTCGGCGCGGTCCCAGTAGAACAGGCGCAGCGGCCAGGCCAGCAGCCCGGCGGCAAAGGGGACGAAGCAGGCCCGGCTGAAGAATGCCGGCAGCGACTGGCGCCAGCGGCGCGCCGAAACCAGGAAGACCAGCAGCAGCGGCAGAAGCCAGGGGGCGCCGGCCGGGCGCGAGAGGATCAGCGAGGCGAAGCCGGCTACGACGGCAAGGTCGACGGCCGCGGATGTCTGTTCTAGCCTCATGGGACGGCCGGGCCTCAGGTGAGCCTCTCCTCGATGGCCTGGGCCAGGTCGATGGTCTTCATGCCCTCGCGGCCGGTCTCGGCGATGGCGTCGTTGAACATGATGGAGCAGAAGGGGCAGGAGGTGACGATGGTGGCGGCGCCGGTCTTCTCGGCCTGCTCCACCCGGCAGTGGCTGATGCGCTTGCCGTTCTTTTCCTCCTTCCACATGCCGCCGCCGCCCGCGCCGCAACAGAAGCTCGTCTGCCGGCTGGCGGCCATTTCCCGGGGACGGGAGCCGCTCAGGCGCTGCAGGATCCGCCGCGGCGGCTCATAGACCTGGTTGTAGCGCCCGAGATAGCAGGGGTCGTGATAGGTCAGCGGCGTTTTTCCGGCCGGGGCGACCTGGATGCGCCCCTGTTCCAGGAGCTCGTGCAGCAGCTCGCTGTGGTGCTGCACCTTGTAGACGCCTCCCAGCGCGGGATATTCGTTCTTCAGCACGTGGCAGCCGTGCGGGCAGGCGCTGACGATGCGCTTGAATTTGTAGCGGCCCAGGGTCTCGATGTTCTGCCGCGCCTGCATCTGGAAAAGGTATTCCATGCCGCTGCGCCGCGCCGGGTCGCCGCAGCAGCCCTCTTCGCTGCCCAGGATGGCGAAATCGCAGTGGGCGCGCTGCAGGAGCTTCACCAGCGAGCGGCTGATCTTTTGCGAGTGCTGGTCGAAGCTGCCGGCGCAGCCCACCCAGAGCAGGATGTCGGTCTCGCCCTTCTCGGCCAGCAGCGGCACCTGCAGGTCCCTGGCCCAGTCGCCGCGCGTGTCGGCATTGAGGCCCCAGGGATTGCCCTGGTTCTCCAGGCCGCGGTACAGGGCCTGGAATTCCTCGGGGAACCTGGATTCCATCAGCACGGCGAACTGGCGCATGCCCATGATCTTGGCGATGTGCTCGTTGAGCATCGGGCAGACCTCCATGCAGGCGCCGCAGGTGGTGCAGTCCCAGACCTCCTCCTCGCTGACCACCTCGCCGAGCAGTTTCTTGAGGTTGGCCGTATCGCCGCGCAGCTGGCCTTCCGAATCCAGCAGGTGCTGCTTCAGCTTGTCCAGCAGGGATTTGGGCGACAGCGCCTTGCCCGACTGGAAGGCCGGGCAGACGTCGTCGCAGCGACCGCATTCGGCGCAGGAGAACAGGTCCAGCAGGTCCTTGCGGGTCAGATCGGTCACCTGAGGGGTGCCGAACTTTTCCTGCTCTTCCAGGTTGACCACCGGTATCTCCGCCTTGACGCCCAGGTTCTGGAAGAACAGGTTGACGGGGCCGGCCAGCAGGTGCAGGTGCTTGGAATACATGATGAAGACGCCGAAAGCCATGATGACCAGGATGTGCAGCCACCAGAGGAATTTCAGCCAGAAGCGGATGGCGGCGGCGGAGATGGCGGTCGCCGGCGGCAGCAGGCGGGCGAAGGTCCAATTGGCCAGGAAATCGCCGCGGATCGGGCCCAGGGAATACATTTTAAACGCCTCGTAGAAAATGAAGCTGACCATGAGGATGAGGATGAAGCTCAGCACGGTCAGAGACTGCCAGGAGGGGCGCTCCAGGCTCTTGACCCGGACGATGTAGCGACGCACGAAGAAATAGAATACGGCCAGGATGATCAACCCGGCGAACAGGTTGGCCGCGAAAAGCAGCAATGAGTTCAGCGCGCCGTGGCCGAACAGGCTGAAGTCCGCCGCGAAGCCTTCGGCGACATGGTTGAGGGTGATGCCCAAAAAGACCAGGAAGCCCCAGAAGATGAAACCGTGGAAAAAGCCGGTCAGCGGCCGCTGGGCGATCACCGGGACCTGGAAGAGCACCTTGAAGGCCATGCGGCCGAGGCGCAGGCCGGGGCGGTCGAGGCGCTGGGCCTTGCGGCCGCTGGCGACCAGGAGATATTTGCGGCGGAACTCGGCCAGCGCCAGGCCGATGGCCACAACGGCGGCAACGACGAACAGGACTTTCTCGATGGTGGAAAGCATGGCGGCCTCCTCTCGGGCACTTACTGTGTTCTCGTCTCCTGCGGTTCCCGGGCGGCGGGCGCCGGCATCGTCACTCGTCCTTCAGCCAGGCGAAATCGGGGAAGAACGGCTTTTCCAGGTCGATGTGGCCGGCCAGGGTCTTGCTTTCGTTGCCGCCGATGAGGAACTTGACCTTCTTGATCTCACGGAAATTGTAGCAGATGTTGTCGACCATGAAGTAGATGAATTCCAGCTCCGCCGAGGTGCCGCCGGGAAAGGCGGCGGCCAGGGGCTCGTTGAAATCCAGCAGCAGCATCTGGCGGGCGCCCAGGTAATGCAGGCTGCGCAGCTGCACGCCGCCCGGCACCGGCGTGATGTGGCCGCTGTCGCCGGCCAGCAGCAGCGAGATGAATTTCCTGTAGAGTTCCTCGCGGATCTCGGGGACCTCGATCTCGCGGAAGACCGGCCGCAAATACTGCGAGGTCTCGCTGAGAAAAAAAAGCTTCACCTTGATGAACTCGGCGATGCCGCCGCCCTTGTCGATCTCGCGGTTCAGCAGCTCGGGCTCGAAGCCCACCGGCTTTTTGCGCAGCAGCAGCAGGGCGGCCAGGAGGACGGCCAGGGCGGCGATGGCGATGGCGATGAGCAGCCGTTTTTGTCTCGTCATTTCACGATGCTGTTATAGTAATAGATGAACTTGCTGATGCCGTTGTAGATGGCCAGGGCGATCCGCTCCAGGAATTCGTCATTCTGAAGCTTCTTCTCCTCGCTGGCATTGGAGATGAACGCGGCTTCGATGAGGACGGCGGGCATGGCGGTGCGCATGAGCACGCGGAAGGGGGCCTGCTTGACGCCGCGATTGCGCGTGCCCAGGAGTTCGTTCAGCTCGTTCTGGATGTACTCGGCCAGCTTGCTGGACTCGCGGATGTGCTCGGTCTGGGCCATGTTCCAGAGGATCATCTTCAGCTCGTCGTTCTGGATGGCCTCGCCCGGGTCCTCCTGGTTCTGGTTCTCCTTCTGCGCCAGCTCCAGGGCTTCCGGGTCGGTGGCCTGCAGGCTGACGAAAAAGGTCTCGGAGCCGTAGGCCGACTTGCGGAACGAGGAGTTGACATGGATGGAGACGAACATCTGCGCCCGCTGGTTGTTGGCGATGGAGGCCCGCGTGTTGAGCGAGACCTCGCTGTCCTTGTCGCGGGTCATGATAACGCGCAGCCCGGTTCTGGATTCGATCAGTTTTTTCAGCTTGATGCCGATCTTCAGGGTGATGTTCTTTTCCTGCAGCTTGGACCGGCCCACGGCGCCCAGGTCCTCCCCGCCGTGGCCGGGATCGATGCAGATCGTTTCGATGGGCTTGGGACGGGCCGCGGGCGGCGGCTCGGCCGGGGCGGGGCCGGGCTTCTTCTCGTCATCCGCCGGCGCGGCTGCGGGCGCCCTGGCGCTCTTGACCAGGTCGAACACCAGGCGGAAGGGCTTTTCCAGGACGAAGTTCTTGCGCACCGCCGCCGTTCCCTTGTAGTGGACCGTGAGCACGCTTTCCTCGCCCTGGACCTCGCAGGTCACGCGCTCCAGCAGCTGCGAGCTGGGCACGGACAGCGCCGGGGTGCGGAAGTCGGCACGGCCGCCCAGGCGCACTTCCAGCCGGTCGGGAAGGTCCTGCACCTTGTAGGCGAAGGAGCGGTCGCCCTCGATGACGACGCGGGTGTACCCCTCATGGTCGAACGCGCGGAATCCGATCCCTAGGGACGGGAGGAGCAGGGGGGCGACCAGGAGGGCGACGGATGCGATGCCGGCCTTTATGCTATTTTTCATGGGGCAGGTATGGTGGCACGTGGAGGCGGCGGGAATCGAACCCGCGTCCAATCATGACTCCATTAGAGATTCTACGGAAGTAGTTTGTTTTCAGTACGCCTGGCGGCCGTTAAAACAAACAAAATGAACCGCCCGCGGCCCTCTTTAAGTTTCGCCCCGCAGGACAGGAGGCGCTCCCTGCGACGCTAGCCCGCGAAGTGACGCCCTGGCCCTCCCGCGGGCGGGGAAAACCAGGACGGCAACGTGTTACTTACGCTGCGAGTGCAAAGTTGTTTGCGGTTCTTTTTTTGAGCAGTTTTGTGAGCTGCTCGGCTCAGTCCGCCTCTCTAACTTCGTCAAAACTGTCGAAACCTTTACGCCCCCAGCCTGGGGAATGGCGGGGCCGACGAGACTCGAACTCGCGACCTCATGCGTGACAGGCATGCGTTCTAACCAGCTGAACTACGACCCCGCGCCATGTATGCATAGCCTGGGCGGTAGAGGGCTTGAACCTCTGACACCCGGCGTGTAAAACCGATGCTCTACCAGCTGAGCTAACCGCCCAACCCAAAGTCTATTTATATATTAAAAACGGCTTTCTGTCAAGTGAAAACGGCGGGAGGACCCGTGCCCGTCCCGCCGCTGCGGTTGCGTCCGTCAATCCAGGTCGATGGAATCCTTGGTCTTTTTCTTGCGCTTTTCGTCCATCTCGTTGAATTTGTCCATGCAGCCGGCGTCCTCGCCCTTGACCATGGAGCATTCCAGGTACTCGGCGATGTAGAGGATGCAGGCGCGGATGGCCTTGCCGGTCGGGGTCTTCTTGTAGCTTTCGCCGCCGACCGAGAAGTTGCGCAGGCTGAGGCCGGCTCCCAGGGCCGAGCCCTTGGCGCTGGCTTCGATGGTGCGGGCGTCGGTGATCTCGCCGGTCTCGGTGTTGATGACCTTCAGGTCGACGGCGATGTAGGCCTTGTCCTTGCCGCCGCCCACGGAGAGCCCCTTGAAGCGCACGCCGCCCTTTTTGCCCGAGGTGTTCTCCTCGTAGGCCGACACGGTCGCCGCCACCAGGTATTGGGCCCCTTTCAGCTTCTTCATCTGCACCTTGGTCTTGTTGCTGACCCGTCCCGAGGCGCTCAGGTCCTGCTCGCCGAGGACGGCGTCGATCTCCTTCCGCTCCAGCACGCTGAAGGCCTTGGTGCTCACCAGTTCGGAAGCCAGCATGTCCTGCAGGTCGCTGGCCACCGAGCCGCTCCACCAGCCGGCGGCGGTCTGGTTGGTGAAGCGCAGCACGCCGAGGCGGATCTTGTCCTTGGCCGCCAGGGGCTGGGAGACCAGGGTCAGCAGCAGCGCCAGGGCCAGAAATGACAGCAGTAGTTTCTTCATATTTCCTCCTGAGATTCCTGCCTATCTTACACGGTTATCAAGATAATTTCAACTAGGGGAGGCCGGCCGGCCGCAGGTAGCCGCCGCCGCCCGCGCGATCTTCCTGATGCGGCAGGCCCAGCTCGGGATCACCCCCGGGGCGCCGGTGGCCAGGGCGGCGGTCGCCGGGCAGACGGCGCACTGTTCCAGGTCATCGCACAGGCCGCACAAATCTTTTTTTTCGCTGAAAAAATAGTCCTGGCGCAGCTCGGCGTAGCTGGCGGCCTTGGCCGCCAGTGCCCCGGCCGGCATGGCGATGAATTCCTCGAGCTCGCCGCAACAATATCTGGCGTAGTCCGGGTTGGCCCTATCGTGCCCCAGCAGCTCGTAGAACATCTGGCAGCCCCAGACCGTGCGGTCGGGCAGCAACGCCAGCCGGTCGCGGCCGGCGGAGCAGGCGAAGATGCCTTTCTTGCCGTTGGCCGCGAAGTTTTCCAGCGGCATCTTTCCGGTTTTTCGTTGATGTTTTTTTGCCTTGTCGGCCAAACGGCCCAGTTGAGCTTCCAGGACCGCCAGGTCTTTTTTCGCCCAGGGGACGCACTGGTCCAGGGCGTACTGCAGGCGGGAGTGTCCCTGCTTCAGCATTTTCTCCATGCTCGCGGCCAGCAGCGGCGCCGTTCGCGTGGTGAAAACACTGTGGATCAGATAGCCGTCGGGATAAAACTGCCGCAGGTTCATCAGGGCCGCTTCCAGCGCGGGGAGGCTGCGGAGATCGCGGAACTTCTGGGCCAGCCCGTCGTAGCTTAAAATCAGGTCGAAGCGATGTTTCCTGAAAAACAAAACGTGTTCCTTTTTTAACAGCGAGCCGTTGGTGGTCAGGGTGAAGCGGAACTTGCCTTTGAAGTTTTGATTTGCATAGGCGACGGTTTTTTTGATCAGCGGCCAGCTCAAGAGCGGCTCGCCACCGTAGAATCCGAGCCAAGCCTCATCGGCCAGCCGGGGCCGCACGTGATTCATGAAAGCGGCGATATCTTCGCTCGTGATCTTGTTTCTTCCTTTTCGCTGCGGGCAATATGGACAGGAGAAGTTGCATTCGTCGCTCAAGACCAGGGTCAAAGAGGATATCTCCCGCATGTCAGGGCCATTGTAGCAGGGCGGCCGGGCGCGAGCAAACAGGGAGTGGACACCGGAGTGGCGGCTTTTTCCGATCCGCTTCCTTGTTTTTAATTATTTGTTAAACTAAAATAGTTGCATTCAGTAAACGGAGGTGGTTGATGGGCATAAAAAAGGCCAACGTGAACCTGCTGCTGGGCAAGATCAGGACCTATCTTGACGCGCAGCCCGTGGCGAAGAGAAAAGGGAAACGATTCATCGAGGCCCAAAAAGCGCAAGCCAAGCTGGAAAAGGTTTTCGCCGAAAGTGAGGACATGACCGAACAGGTAGCCTGCAAGTTCACCCACAACGCTCTTCCCTGAACCATTGCGATCTCCCCCCGGTAAGCCGCCTGTCTTTCAATCGTTCGCGCTGATGAAATTCATCTTCCCGTTTCGTATCCTGCTCTGCCTGTTGCCGGTTTGTTTGCTTTTCGCCGGCGATCCGCCCAACGCACCAAGCCGCCATGTATTAGACGTCTGGAAAAGCGAACGCGGGCTGCCCAGCAATTCCGTTTTCGCGCTGACGCCTGACCGTTCCGGATATTTATGGCTCGGCACCCAGGACGGGCTGGCCCGTTTCAACGGAAAAAGCTTCAGTCTGTTCGCCAGGGCGAACACTCCGGCCTTCCGTGACGATCTGATCAAGACGCTCTATTTGGATCGCAGGGGAACCTTGTGGATCGGTTCGTACGGGGGCGATCTGCTCAGCCTGCGCCATGGGAGATTCCGCTTGCACCGCTTCGGCAAGCGTGATGTCTCCCGCCCGATCTACAGCCTGGTCGAAGATCACCTGGGCAATTTGTGGATCGGCACGAATTCCGGGCTTTTTTATCGCCCGCCCGGCGACACGGACCGGTTTTCCGAGATCCCCGGCTTTGCGGGGAAAAAGATCATGGGCCTCGTGGAGGATGGATCGGGCCGATTGTGGGTCGCAACGGATACGAAGGGCTTGTACCGCCTGGAGCAGCGCCGCTGGCGGCGTTTGCCTCTCAACGCCAAGGGCACGGAGATCGTCATCAACACCCTGTGTCTTTTGCGTGACGGGAGAGTTTGGATCGGCACGCGGAGCGGGCTATACGGGATACAGGGAGAGGAAGTGGCCTGCCTAACCCTGGGGAAGGGGTTGAGCAATAACATCATCTGCCTGCTCCAGGATCGGCGCGGCGATCTCTGGGCCGGGACCGAGAACGGCTTGTATCGCATCGCCAATCAAAAAACGGGCATGGCGGCGGACGGCCGGGCTACAGCCGACGGTCTCATCTATTCCCTGTGCGAAGATCCCGAAGGTTCGCTGTGGGTCGGGACCTTGGGCGGCGGGCTGATCCAGATGCGCGATGCGCGGTTCACTTTTTATGCAGACCTGCAAGGGCCCGGGAACGGAATGATCCGCTGCCTGCAGGAAGATGAATCCGGCGGCATATGGGCTGGGGGCGCCTCGGGATACTTGGGGCGCTACAGCGATGACCGTTTCCGGGAAGTCGTCTTGCCCTCCCGGAATCGAAACGATGAAGTCCAGTCCCTGGAGAGCGACCGGGCGGGTTCTCTGTGGATAGGCACAACCGGAGGGCTGCTGCGCTTTCGTGGCGGCGCATTCCAAAGCGTTCCCCGGCTCTTTCCCCGGGAAGACGTGAATGTTCGCTTCATCTTGAGCGATCGCCGGGACCGGCTGTGGGTGGCGGGCTGGGGACGAGGCCTGGCCTGCCGTTCCGCGGACGGAAAAAGCGTACTGTTTACCGCCGCCTCCGGTCTCGGCGATGACCGCATCAATTGCCTCCTGGAGGACCGGCAGGGAAATTTGTGGATCGGCAGTGAGTCGGGTGTCCGCTTCGGCAGGCTGGGGGAGGACCTGGCCCTGCATCTCCGGCTGGCGCTCGGCGACTGCGAGGCCATGTCGGCTTACGAGGACGGAGACGGTGCCGTGTGGATCGGCACGTACAATCACGGCCTGAAAGTTCATAAGGACGGCCGCTGGGGTTCGCTGACCGTCGATCAGGGGCTTTTCGACAACCGGGTATATGCCATTCTGGAAGATGCCGGCGGCCATTTGTGGCTGACCAGCGAGCGCGGCATCTTCATGGCAAAAAAAACGGAATTGGAAAATGCGGCGTTCGATCCGCGGCAGCGGATTCACGGCCGGCTTTTCGATGAAAGCGACGGCTTGAGCAGCCGGATATGCAACAACGGCAGTCCCGCGGCCTGGAAGGACAAGGCGGAACGGATGTGGTTCGCCACCCTGAAAGGAGTCGCCTTGATCGATCCGCTGCGCATAAGGCAGAATGAGATGGCGCCCACGATGCTGGTGGAAGAGGTCGTGGTCGATAACCGCAGCCTGCCGATCGCGGGCTCTCGCGGCGCAACACCGCTGCGTCTGGAGGCGGGCAGCAAGCGCTTCGAGTTCAAGTACACGGCCCTGAGCTTCATCCGCTCCGACAGGATCGAGTTCAAGTACAAACTCGAAGGCTATGACGAGAATTGGACGCCGGCCGGCGGCCGCCGCGAGGCCTTCTACAATGACCTGCGCCCCGGCCGTTATCGCTTCCGGGTCACGGCCGCCAACGCCGACGGCGTCTGGAACCCGGCCGGGGCTTCGTTCGCTTTTTACCTGCGGCCGTTCGTCTACCAGACCGGATGGTTCATGGTCCTGGCCGCCATGGCCTTTGCGGCCCTTTCGGCGCTGTCATGGCAGCTGCTGCGGAAGTACCTGCGCGCCGTCACCTTCTGGAAGAAAAAGACGCATATCGGCCACTTCCGCATCCTGGAGACCATCGGCACGGGAGGCATGGCCACGGTCTACAAGGCGCAGGACACGCTGGAAAAAAAACGTGTTGTGGCCCTCAAGGTGCTGAAGGATGAAAATTTCCACGACGAGAACCAGAAAAAGCGCTTCAAGCACGAGTCGCTGATCACCGAGCAGCTGGACCACCCGCACATCGTGCGCATCTTCGAGCGCGGCGAACTGGAGGACTGCTGGTACATCGCCATGGAGCTGTTGGACGGCAAGTCGCTGGCCGCGCTCATCCGCTGCGGCGGGCGGCTGGAGACCGCCGCGGCGCTGGACATCATGCTGCAGATCGTCGACGCCCTGCGCGCCATCCACGGCCAGAACATCGTCCACCGCGACCTCAAGCCCGAGAACATCATGATCAGCGAGCGCCGCGGACGGCCTCATTACGTCAAGCTGCTCGACTTCGGGCTGGCGATCACCCCGGCCCAGTCGCGGCTGACCATATCGGGGGTGGTCATGGGCACCATCCGCTACCTGCCGCCGGAACGGATCAGCGACGGCACCTCTTCCCCGGCCGGCGACATTTATGCCGCCGGCATCATCCTCTACGAGATGCTGACCGGTTCCAAGCCGTTCTGGTCGGAGGCGACCGGCGAGGTGATCCATCGCATCCTGGAGACCTACCCCCTGCCCGTGCGCCAGATCAACCCCGCCATCCCCCGCGACCTGGAGGCGCTGCTCCAGGCCATGATCGACAAGGACCCTGGCCGGAGGCCGTCGCTGGACGAGATCGAGTCCAGGCTGAAGAAGCTCCATCATGAATGAAGAGAAATCAGACGTTGGACGCTAGATGTTAGACGTCAGCAAGAAAAACCTCCTGAGAGAATCATGAAATGCTTTTTTTTCTTGCTAACGTCTATCGTCTTACGTCTATCGTCTAACGTCTGGTGTCTACCGTCTAGGTTCTTTTAAAATGCGGCATGTCTGTGGGCAGTACGATCGAGAATTCCACCAGGCCGCCCAATTCTCCATCCCGGTACCAGGGCGCCTGGTGGATGAGCTTCTTCAGGCCGCGCTTCTCGATGGTGTAGGTGTTGGCCTGCCGGGATGCCATGATGCGGCCGATCTTCCGCCGCGCCGCCTCGGGGTGGCAGGCCAGCAGGTCCTTTCCGACCAGCGCCCGGCCGCCGTCGGCGGCGAAGGTCGCCGCCGCTTTCTCGTTCATGTACAGGATGATCCCGTCGCGGTCGCAGACCGTGATGGCCATATCGATGCTGTCGGGCCAGGCAGATTCTTTCATCAAAGACCTCACTAGCATGAGATGTTAGACGTTAGACACCAGGCGTTAGCAAGAAAAAGGGCCCGGACGATTCTGACCAGGCTCGCTTCTCTTGCTAACGTCTAACATCTAGCGTCTAACGTCTAGTGCAAATGCTCGGCGAACCAGCCCAGGACCGTCCGCCACCAGAGCCGGGCGTTCTGCGGCTTCTGCACGAAGTGGTTCTCGTCGGGGAAATACAGCATTTTCGATTCGACGCCGCGCCGCTGCAGGGCGGTGAAGAGCATCAGGCCCTGGCACACCGGCACGCGGAAATCTTTCTCGCCGTGCACGACCAGCATGGGCACCTTGAACTTGTCCACGTGGTTGGCCGGGTTCCACTTTTCGTACAGGTGGCTCTCCCAGGGGGTGCCGCCGTATTCCCATTCCTTGAACCACAGCTCCTCGGTGGCATAGTACATGCTGCGCGCGTCGAAAATGCCGTCGTGCGAGACCAGGCAACGGAAAGGGTATTTGAAGGCGTCGCTGTGGCCGGCCATCCAGTTGATCATGAAGCCGCCGTAGGAGGCGCCGGCGGCCACGATGCGCTCGCTGTCGATAAAGGGAAAATTCTCGACCAGGTACTGCTGGCCCCTGACCAGGTCGACGAAGGGGGCGCCGCCCCAGTCGCCGGAAATGGAATCGGTGAACGCCTGGCCGTAGCCCGGGCTGCCGTGGAAATTGATGGCGGCCACCACGTAGCCGGGGGAGGCGAACAGGCTGTGGTTCCAGCGGTAGTGGAAGTCGTCGGTCCAGGCGTTCTGCGGGCCGCCGTGGACCAGGAACACCAGCGGGTATTTCCTGCCGGCATCGAAGAAAGGCGGCTTGAGCAGCATGCCCTCGACCATTTCGTCGTTGGCGCCCTTGAAGCGGAAGGTCTCGGCGCGGTTCAGCTCGATGTTCTTGAAGAGCTCCTGGTTGAAGCGCGTCAGCTGCGTCTGGCGGCGGCGGCGCAGGTCGAACTTGAAGATCTCCTGGGGCATGGCCACGTTCTGCGCCATGTAGACCAGGGCGCTGCCGTCCGGGGTCAGGCGCAGCGAACCGGCGTTGACCGCGGGCACGATCTTCTCGATCTTCCTCGAGGCGATGTGCAACTTGAAGATCGGCTCGTAGATGCTTTCCGAGGCGGTGAAATAGATGGCTTTTTCATCGGCGCTGAAAACGAAGGCGGCGATGGTGTTGGCAAAGGCCGCGGTGAGGTTCCGGCGCGCGCCGCTCTTCAGGTCGTAGAGGATGATGTCCTTCTTGTCGGCCTCGAAGCCGGCCCGGCGCATGGAGAAATAGGCCAGGTAGCGGCTCTTCGGCGAGAAGACCGGGTTGGCGTCGGCGCCCTTGTTGTCGGCGCTGACGTTCTTTTCAGCGCCGCTGCGCAGGGAACGCAGGAAGACGTCATTGTTGGTGGAAATGGCCACGACGGGGTCGGGATTCTTCACGTAGGCGAACCAGGCGCTGTCGCCGGAAAAGACGTAGTCCTGGCCGCCGCCGAGGTCCAGCGGCGGGGTGTCGAACTCGCCGGGCGTGAGGTCGGTGAATTCGTCACTGCCGGGCCGGTGCAGGAAAACATGGCTGCGCTTGCCGTCGCGCCAGGAGTCCCACACGCGGAACATCAGGCCGGTCAGCAGCCTGGCCTTGACCTGGGAGCTTTCCGCCTCCTTTTCCAGGGCCAGGGCCGCGGCGAAGGATGCCGCCTGCGGCGCCACGTCGCGGGCGAAGGCGATGGCCCTTTCGTCGCCGGACCAGGTGAAGTCGCTGACGCCGCCGGGCACGCTGGTGACCGGCGTGATCGCCGCCGGCCAGCGCAGGTCCATGGAGAAGACCTGGGGGTCACCGGCGCGGGTGGAGACGAAGGTCAGCAGGCCGGAGCGCAGGAAGCGGGGATTGGAACTGTTGCCCTTGCCGTCCGTCAGCTTTTTCAGCGCCTTCCCCTGCAGATCGACCGCGTACAAATCGGAGTGCGCCGAATTGGCTGCGATGTCCGGGGTGCGCACGGCGAACACGACCCAGCGACTGTCCGGGGAAACAGCGGGCGCCGCCAGGCGGCCGGCCGCGAACATGTCTTCAAAGCTCATGGCCCGCTTCTGCCCCCAAAGGGCGGCGGTCAGGAAAAGGCAAAGGAAAAGCAGGGCGGATTTTTTCATCGGGTTTCTCCTTGGCGTGATTTGAGCGGATCGCGGCGAACGCTCGGTTCGTCCGCCCGGGCCGGGCCCGGAAAACAAGCCGCGGGAGCCGGCAGCGGCTCCCGCGGCGCTTGAGGTCGGGTCGGGGACGGAGCGCGCTTACTGCGCCGCTTCGCTTTCTTCCCTGGGCTGGATCTTCAGGATGATGTAGCGGTTGGAGGTGACCTTGTTGGTCACGGGGTTGATCAGCTCGTATTTCCGCAGGGTGAAGACATATTCCTTCACGCCGCCGGCGCCGTCGATCTTGACGATGGACTTGTTGGTCACGGTCTTGCCGGCCAGAAGCTCCTGGTTCTGCTCGATATTGGTGGACAGGGCGATCATCTTCTTTTCATTTTCCACCTGGGTCTTCACCTGGGTGTAATTGGCCTGGTCGCGCTTGTAGTTGGCGGTTTCGGTCTCGGACTCGAGCTCCATGGCCGCGATCTGCTTCTGGATCTCGGCCTTCTTGCCGCCGCGGGTCTCGCCCAGCTGGGTCTTCAGCTGGTCCAGGGCGTCCTTCTTGTCCCTGACCAGCAGCAGCTGGTCGTCCTTCTTTTTCTTGACGGCGGCCAGTTCCTCGATCATCTTGGGCAGGCCGAATTCCTCGCTGACCGGCGTTTCGCTGGAGATCAGCTCCCAGGATTTGAACTCCACGGCGAACGGCTCGGCGGCCATGGCGGCCATGGTGTCCCGGTCCTTGGCCTTCATGGCCTGGAAATATTTGGAGAGCGTGATCTCCTCGGGTTTTTGACAGGAAGTGGTCACCAGGATCAGGAACAGTAAGGCGATGACTACCAATACTTTTTTCATGCATATCCTCCTAATAAAATTTATAAGTATTTGCTGGATGCGCGGAACCTGCTTCCGCGCAGCGTTTTTTGCCGGTTTGTGCCGTGTTGTTCATCCGCTGCGGATTATATGTAATCTAAAATCCAAAATCAAGACAATTCGCCAATTTAATCAAAAAAAGAACGGGAAAAGGACGGAAGGAGAAAGGCCGCGGCTAGTTGTCCAGGATGAAGTCGTAGGGGTTGACGGGCTTATCGAAGTAGCGTACCTCGTAATGCAGATGGGGGCCGTTGCTCCGCCCCGTTGTGCCGACATAGCCGATCACGTCGAAGCGCTTGACGCGCTGTCCCTCGCGGACGTTGTAGCCGGACAGGTGGCCGTAGCGGGTGACGTAGCCGAAACCGTGGTCGACGATGATCATTTTGCCGTAGTATTCCCGCGTCTCGGCCACCAGCACCACGCCGTCGGCCGGGGCGATGATCTTGTTGCCGAGCTGCGTGGCGATGTCGATGGCGCCATGGAACTCGTAGCGGCCGGTGAAGGGGTGGACGCGGTTGCCGAAAACGCCGGAGATGTAGCCGCGCGTGGGCCAGATGGCGGGAGTGGCCGCCAGCTGCAGCTTCTGCTGGCCGACGTATTTTTCCACCGTCTTGAGCGAGTCCTCGATCTTCTGGGCCTTGTCGCGGATCGTGGCCGTCAAGGGCAGGGCATCGCCGCGCAGGGGAGAGCCGGGGACCTGGGTGGGAGAGCCCGTCGGCGTGCCGTTGCCGGGCAGGCTGGTGCCGGGGCCGCCGCTGCCGACTTCACGCAGCGCCAGGGGCGAGGTCAGGCCGGTGGCCACCATGATCCTTTCCTTGTAGATCTCCATCTTCTTGAGGCGGTCGTTCAGCACTTCGATGGTGGTGGACAACTCGCTGATCTTCTGCCGTTTTTCCTTGGCGTCGTATTCCAGGCGCTGCATCTTCTGCTTGTCCAGGGTCATGGTCAGGTAATGGAACAGGATGAAGCCGAAGAAGAAGACGAGGAAGGAAAAACCGAGGACGGCGTTCTTGATCAGCTTGGAGGAGACGGTGAATTCCTTGTTGGTCGAAGTGGCGTCGGAGACGATGATCACCGAATAGTTGCGGGCTTTCTTGATCGCTTTCACTTTCATTGCCCTTCCCGGGCGACCCAATTGTATAGCGGGCGGATCGCGTTGTCAACCATGCGCGCTCTCCCGCCTAGACGGCGATCTCCCGGACCTTGCCGGCGATGTTCTCCAGCGGCGTTCCCGGAGGGAAAACCTCGCGGATGCCGATCTGCTTCAACTCCGCCATGTCGGCGGCGGGAATGATGCCGCCCAGGAACATCGGCGGCGGCGGTATTTTCTTCTCCTGGTAAACGGCCATGATCCTGCGGCACAGCTGGATGTGGGCGCCGGAGAGGATGCTCAGGCCGACGACGGAAACGTCTTCCTGGATCGCCGTGTTGACGATCGTCTCCGGCGACTGGCGCAGGCCGGTGTAGATGACCTCCATGCCGGCATCGCGGAGATATTTGGCCACGATCTTGGCACCGCGGTCGTGCCCGTCCAGACCGGGTTTGGCGATCAGAACCTTTATCCTGTGCATAATGGCCCCATTTTCGCCCAAAAAAATTAAAAAGTCAATATTTTAACTTGACAATCCCTTTGAAAAAGTGATAAAGAGTAGCGTAGACGGTACTTTTCCAGGAGGAGCAGAATGAGCAAAAAAGTGATTGTTTTGGCTGATAATAGCTATACAATCCGCCGGATCGTCGAGCTGTCATTCTCGGAGATCGAGAATGTCGAGATCCGCAGCTTCGAGAACGGCTCCGGGATCAAGGAAAAGCTGCTGCAACTGTCTCCCGCCGTGGTGATCGTCGACGTCAAGCTGCCGGAGCTCAACGGTTATGATGTCTGCCGCTTCATCAATGAGGCCCCGACCCTGAAGAGCTGCCGTGTTTTCCTCATGAAAGGCAGTTTCGAACCGGTCGACAACGAGATGCTCAAGAACCTCAAATATGAGGATATCGTCACCAAGCCCTTCGACTCCAACGCCCTGGTCGGCGTCGTCATGAAGATCGTCAACCAGGGAGAACCTCCCCCTGCGGCCGAATTCGCCGGCGAGGGCCCCACGACCTTCCCCGAGGATTTTCCCGAGATCGAGACCGAGATGCCCGAGAGCGAGGATATCAGCTTCTCCGATATCCGCGGCGAAATGGAAGCGCCGACGGCCTTCGAACGGCCGGCCGCCGCCAGCCCGGCCTTTGAGCGCGACGAGATCCTGCCCTCGGAGGAGATCACCCAGGGCACGCAGCCGCTCAAGGACAACCTCATGCCCCAGGAAACCGAGGACGCCATCCGCAATCCCTTCGAGGAGGAGCCGGCGTTCGAGGAGATCAACGTGGCCCCGCCGGCCGCCCCGGCCGCCTCGAGGCTTGAATACGAGCTGGAGCCCGCCGCGCCTCCGGCCGCCGCCGGCGCTCGCGACGTGTCCGACGAATTCCATGAACGCTTCCTCGAGATCGCCAACGAAGACGCCGCGGAGGACCTGCTCAAGTCGTCCATGACGACGCCGCCGCTCGGGGAGACCGACGACCTGCAATTCCCCGGCGATCTCAAGGACGAGGAGCCGGCCGCCGAGAAGCTGTCCCTGGAATTCGAACAGACCGACCTGGGTTCCCCGGCCAAGACCATGTTCGCCGGGCCGGGATTGGCCGATCGCTTCGGTGCCGGCATGAAGGCGCCGGCGGCCAAGGGCCTGGACCTGCCCGGGGAAAAGCCCCCGCAAAAGGAACGGGTCGCCGAGAAGGCACGCCCGGAAACGCTATCGCCCCAGGACGAGCTGGCGCGGCTCAGCGGCTTGACGAAAAAGGAAGCCAAGGCCGAGCCCCAGCCCGGTCCCAGCGCGCCCGGCGCGGAGCGCTTCGAGCTGACCGGCAAGCTGGAGGACAAGCTGAACCAGACCATCAAGGAGCTTCTCTGGGAGATCGTCCCGCCTCTGGCCGAGAAGATCATCAAGGAAGAGATAGACAAGATCAAGTCCGAGCTGAACGACAGCGGCCTTTAATTTTCTTTCTGGAGTTTCGCCTTGCAAGAACTGAACATGGAAAAATCTTATGACCATCTGCAGACCGAGAGCGACTGGTACCGCCGCTGGGAGGAGCAAGGGCTGTTCACCCCCGAGGCCGGGTCGGCCGGCTCCCCGTTCTCCATCATCCTGCCTCCGCCCAACGTGACCGGGTCGCTGCACATCGGCCACGCCCTGACCCTGTCGCTGCCCGACATCATCGTGCGCCGCAAGAAAATGCTGGGCTTCAACGTGCTCTGGCTGCCCGGCGTCGACCATGCCGGCATCGCCACGCAGATGATGGTGGAGAAGAACCTGAAGAAGGAGACGGGCCGAAGCAAGGAAGACCTGGGCCGCGAGCGCTTCCTGCAGATGGTCTGGGACTGGAAGAACGCCTCGGAGCAGAGGATCGTCGGCCAGATCAAGAAGCTGGGCCTGGCGCTGGACTGGAGCCGGATGAAGTTCACCCTGAGCGACGAGATGCAGCGCGTGGTGCGCAAGGTCTTCGTCGCGCTCTATCGCGAGGGCAAGATCTACCAGGGCACCTACATGGTCAACCGCTGCCCCAGCTGCAAGACGGTGCTGTCCGACCTCGAGGTCGAGCACAAGGAAGTGCACGGGCGGCTGACCTACATCCGCTACCCGCTGCGCCGCGACCCCAAGCGCTGGGTGGTCGTGGCCACGACGCGGCCCGAGACCATGCTCGGCGACGTGGCGGTGGCCGTCCATCCCAAGGATGCCCGCTACAAGAAGCTGATCGGGCAGGATCTGCTGCTGCCGCTGACGGGCCGTGCCATCCCCATCGTCGGCGACGAGGACGTGGACAAGGATTTCGGCACCGGGGCGGTGAAGGTCACGCCGGCCCACGATCCGGCCGACTTCAAGATCGCCCTGAAGCACCGCCTGGAAAAGATCGTGGTCATCGACGAGCAGGCGCGCATGACCGGTCCCATCCCGGAAAAATTCGCCGGCCTGGACCGCTTCGCCTGCCGCCAGGGGGTGCTGAACGACCTGCGCGCCCTGGGCCTGGTCGAGAAGGAGGAGGAGTACACCCACAATGTCGGCCATTGCCAGCGCTGCGAGACGGTCGTCGAGCCGAACATATCCAAGCAGTGGTTCCTCAAGACCGCCGAGCTCGCCCCGCCGGCCATCGCCGCCGTCCGCGACGGCGAGATCGCCTTCATCCCCGACAAGTGGAAGAAGGTCTATTTCAACTGGATGGAGAACATCCAGGACTGGTGCATCTCGCGCCAGCTGTGGTGGGGGCACCGCATCCCGGCCTTCCATTGCCAGGACTGCCAGCAGGTGCTGGTGAGCGAGGAGGACCCCGAGCGCTGCCCCGGCTGTTCCGGCACGCGGCTGGTCCAGGACCCCGACGTTCTCGACACCTGGTTCTCGTCGGCCCTGTGGCCCTTCACCACTCTGGGCTGGCAGGACGACAGCCCCGATTTCAAGACCTTCTATCCGACCTCGATCATGTCCACAGGCTTCGACATCATTTTCTTCTGGGTGGCGCGCATGATCATGATGGGCGTTCATTTCGGCAAGGCGGTTCCGTTCCGCGAAGTGCTGATCAACGGCCTGATCCGCGACGAGAAGGGCCAGAAGATGAGCAAGACCAAGAACAACGCCGTCGACCCGCTGGACATCATCCGCGAATACGGTGCCGACGCCCTGCGCTTCACCCTGGCCATCCAGGCGGTGCCGGGCATGGACATCTCGCTCTCGCTGAGCCGAATCAAGGGCTACAAGGCCTTCGCCAACAAGATCTGGAACGCGTCGCGCTACGTGATCATGAACCTCAAGGACGACGAGCGGGCGGCGTTCGATCCGCGGCGCATCAGCGACGCCGACAAGTGGGTGCTGCACAAGCTCAACAACCTGGTGGAGAAGGTGAACGCCAGCTTTGACGAGTACCGCATGTACGAAGCGGCCGACCTGATCTACCATTTCATCTGGGACGAGTACTGCGACTGGTACCTGGAATTCTCCAAGAGCGACCTGGACAGCCCCGACACGCGCGCCGTGCTCAAGCTGACCCTGCTGCGCATCCTGCAGCTGCTGCACCCGTTCATGCCCTTCATCAGCGAGGAGATCTACCAGAAGATCAAGGCCGAAAAGGAGTTCCTGATCCAGACCTCCTTCCCGGCCTTCAGCAGCGAGCTCGCCTTTCCCGAGGCCCACGCCGCCGTGGAGACGCTGAAGAAAGTGGTGGCCGAGACGCGCAAGACCCGTACCGAGAACCGCATCGAGCCCAACAAGAGGATCCCGATCTTCCTCAAGTGCGATGCCCCCGCCGAGCGCCGGCACCTGGAGAAGCACCTGAAGTATTTCGATTTCCTCAGCCGCAGCTCGAAGACGGAGATCGTCGCCGATTTTTCCTCCCTGCCCAAGGGGTTCCGCGGCGTCAGCCTGAACTGGGAGATCCTGCTGCCCTTCGTCGACGACACGGACCGGCAGAGGGAGCTCGCGCGGCTGCGCGCCGAGCACGACAAGCTGGCCAAGCTGATCGCCCAGAACGAGGCCAAGCTCAGCGGCGGCGGCTTCGCCGACAAGGCCCCGGCCGAGGTCATCCTGAATTTCAAGAAGAACCTCCAGGAGATCATCGAAAAAAAGGCCAAGCTCGGCAAGACCATTGACGACCTCGCCTGACCCCTTCCGCCTCATCCGGCTGGACAGCTGCCGCTCGACCAGCGACCATATCAAGGAGAACTTCGCCCGATTGGAGAAAGACCTGCCGCTCGTGGTCTGCGCCGGCTCACAGTCCGGCGGCCGGGGGCGCGAGGGGCGCAGCTGGTCCTCGCCGCCGGGGCTCGGCCTGTACGCCACCTTCGCCTTCCGCCTGGCCGACCCGCGCCGGCTGCCCCTGCTCTCCATCGTTTCCGGTGTCGCCGCGGCCGACGCGCTCCGTGCCTGGACCGGGCTGGAATTCCTGCTGAAGTGGCCCAACGACGTGCTGCAGCGGGGCAAAAAGGTGGCCGGCATCCTGTGCGAGAACATGGTGGTCGGGGAGAAGGTCACCTGCCTGGTCGGCATCGGCATCAATGTCAACCAGGGGCCGGACGACCTGCCGCCGGAGCTGCGGGAACGGGCCGCCTCGCTGCGCATGCTGAGCGGCAGGGAATGGCCCCTGGGCGAGTGCCGCGAGCGGCTGGCCGCCGGGCTGGCCGACGGACTGCGGCGCCTGGCCGCCGGGGACACGGCCGCCGTCATCGAGCGTGCCCGCGAACTGAGCCGTTCGTTCCAGGACCGGGAGATCACGTTCCGCCAGCAGGGGCATGACCGGCGCGGCATTTTCCGCGGCCTGGCCGCCGACGGCGGCCTGCTGCTGGATACGGGGTCAGGCAGGGAAAAGATCTTTTACAGCGGCGAGATCGTCGACTAGGCATGCCCGGCGCCGGCGGGCGCGCTTCAGATCTTGAAGATGACGTTCAGGTGGCAGAGCGTGATCTCGTCCTCGGCATTCAGCTCGTGCTTGACGCCGGTCTGCAGCTTGTTGCCGTTGAGGAAGGTGCCGTTGATGGCCCCGGGCTCCTCGGAGAGGTAGAACCTGCCGTCCTTGAACTGGATCTTGGCGTGCTTGCGCGAGATGTATTTTTCCTCGTCCTCGTCGGTGAGGTCGATGTCGGGGACGAAGCCTGTCGTGTAGTCGCGCCGGCCCAGGAAGGTCTGGGTCTTGGTCAGCTGCACCAGGCGGTTCGAGCGCTGGATGATGAGGTAGGCCTTGACCTCGCCGCCGATCTTTTCCGACGTCTGGTCTTCCTTCTTCGCTTCCTTGCCGGCGGGCTTTTCCCTCACGGCCGGGGCGGCGGCAGCCTGCTCCATCAGCAGGGTCTGGATCTTGATATGCTTCTCGCTCAGTTTTTTCAGGATCTTCAGGGCGATGTCCGGGGTCTGCTTGAGCATCTCGGTCAGGGAGACGTAGGGGATCTTGATCAGGAAGGAGTCCTCGATGACCTCCACGGTGTAGATGGCGTTCTGCTCGCTGTTCAGGGACTCCTCGCCGAAAAAATCGCCCTTGGTGAGCGTGGCCAGGATCTGGCCCTGGCCGTCGTTCTTCAGCTGCACCTTGCCCTTGTTGATGATGAAGAAATCGCTCTGGATGTCGCCTTTTTTATAGATGATGTCGCCGGCCGCGTATTTGCTGATGAATTTCTTCAGTATGTCCATGACGCTTTGCCAATTATTCTATAGAAGATATTTCGCTTTGTCAATTTATCGCGATCCGCTTTTTCTTTTTGCGCGCCGCGCTCGTCCTTGCCACGGCCGGGGATTTATTCTACAATCACGCCGACGGTCGCGCACGGCGCTGCCACCGGATCTCCAGGAAACCATGAAAGACGGATTCGCTTTCCTTTACCCGCCTCCCGCGAGCCTGCGCTGCGGCGGCGGCTCGCTGGACATCCGCAGCGTGTGCTATCCGCTGGAGATCTTCAAGAAATTCGGCTTCCTCTTCGACCACTTCGGCGTGCGCAACCGCAGCCGCGGGCTGCAGGTCGTTTTCCAGGAGCGGCCTTCCCGGCCAGCGCCGAGGGGGCCGGGCCCGGGCGACGAGGGATACGCCATTGAATGCGGCCCGGACCGGGTCGTGCTAAGCGCCGACTCCGCCCGCGGCCAGTTCTATGCGCTGTCGACCCTGCTGCAGGTCCTGGCCCGCTTTTCTGACGCCGGGCGCATGCCGGCGTTCTCCCTGCGCGATGCCCCGCTGATCGCTTTCCGCGGGGCTTATCTCGCCGGGGAGGCGGCCCTGGCCGGAGCGGCGGCCCTGCAGCGCCTGCTGCTGCAGCTGGCCCTCTTGAGGTTCAATCATATGGCCCTGCCCGCTGCCACCCGTGACGACGCGCGCTCCCTCGCCGCGCTGGCCCAGCGCATGGGCATGGTGGTGCTGCTGCTGGACCCCGATCCGCGCTCCATCGCCAGCCTCGCGGCTGCCGGCAAAACGGGCGACTCTTTTCCCGCGCCTCCGGCGTTCTTGCCGGGCGCAGCCGCGGAGAGCGCGGGCACCGCGGAAGGTTGGCTGGATTTCTTCCTCGAGCACTGCCGGGCGACCCACGCCGCCGGCGCCCGGACGGCGGTCTGGAGCGACCTGTTCATGGAGCGTCCGGAATGGGTTCGCCGCATCCCCGGCGATGCCCTGGTGCTGAACCGCGCGGCGCCGTCGGGCCGGGGCGATCCTTTCAGGACCGCGGTCCTGCCTTTCAGGGAGCACCACGTCCGCCAGGTGCTTTGCCCGGGCCTGTGCGACCGCGGCCGCTTCATCCCCGATGCCCGCGCCGCCCTGGAGCGTATCGCCGCCGCCATGGATGCGGTGGCGGCGAACAAGCTGGCCGGCGTCATGCTCGCCGCTGCTGCCGGGGAGGGAAGCCGCTGCCTGCCTGCAGGCTCGGCCATGGTGCGCTTCCAGGCCGCTTGCCTGCTCTGGAGCGGCCGCCCGCCGGGCCCGGACGCCTTCGGTTGCTGGGCGCTGGGCCGCGATGAGCCCGACCTGTTCCGCATGTTCTCTTTCCTGGCGCAGGCCGAGCACCGGCTGCCGCATGCGCATGGGCACTATTTTTTCGAGGACCCCATGCTGGCGCCATTTTCGCGGCAGGGCGATGCGCGCGAGATCGTGGCCCATTTCCGCAAGGCCGCCCAGTACCTGAGAAAGAGGGAAGTCGCCGCCGGCGAGATGGCCGGGTTCTTCGATTTCGTCGCCAGGCTTTATGCCGTCATCGCCGACAAAGTGCAGCTTTCCAGCCGCCTGGCGGCGCTCCTGGAAACGGCCGACGGCGGCGCGGCGGTCGGCCTGCAGGCACAGGGGCTGCGGCAGGCCGTCATGGAGCTGAAGGGGCTCTTTGCGGAGTTGCGCGGCGGGGCGCCGCTGCCGGCGGGGCTCAAGGAGTTCGACATGCTGGGCGAGCGCTTCGCCCAGCTGGGCCGGGCCGCCGCCGACCCGGTTGCCAGGGACGCCCTGCTGTCGGCGCTGCGCAACAACGTCCCGCTGAACGCGGCCGAGGCCCTGCCGCGGGATCCTTAGCGGACCTGATCGCTGCCGGGGCCGGCCGGCCTGAGCCGGTTCACACCCCGTTGCACTTCGACCAGCCGCAGTTGGCGCAGGTGGGGCATTTCTCGTCGGTGACGCTGCTGCCGCAGATGGGGCAGTTGAGGCCGCTCATGTCCTGGTGGTGGGTGTTGACCTTGCCCACGTGGGTTTCCAGCACCTTGGCGATGGCGTCGGGAATGGACTGGATGAGCTGGCCGTTGGAGAAGATGGGCTCGGCGCCGCCGATGCCCTTGAGCTGGTTGACCACCTCCTCGGTGGAGATGCCGCTGCGCAGGGCCAGCGAGATCAGGCGGCCGATGGCCTCGGCG
>JALOLA010000023.1 GCA_025456205.1 Acidobacteriota bacterium
GGTGACGCCGGCTTCCTTGCCGTCCATCCTGTCCTTGGCCACGCCGCAGGAGCCGGCGGGGGGCACGATGACGTCGTCGCCGGGGCGCCAGTCGGCCGGGGTGGCGCAGGCGAAGGCGTCGGCGGTCTGCAGGGCCTGCAGCACGCGCAGCAGCTCGTCGAAGTTGCGGCCCATGCTCAGCGGGTAATAGATGATGGTGCGGATGATGCCCTTGGGGTCGATGACGAAGACGGCGCGCACGGCCTTGGTCGAGCTCTCGCCCGGCTGCATCATGCCGTACATCTTGGCCACTTCCATGGTGATGTCCTCGATGAGCGGGAACTTCACCTCGACGTTCTTCATGCCCTTGTACTCGATCTTGTCCTTGATGGTGCGCAGCCAGGCAATGTGGCTGTAGAGGCCGTCGACCGAGAGGCCGACCAGCTGGCAGTTCAGCTCGCTGAACTTGTCCTCCAGGGAGGCGAAGGTCATGAACTCCGAGGTGCAGACGGGCGTGAAATCGGCCGGGTGGCTGAAGAGGATGACCCACTTGCCGGCGTACTGCTCGGGAAAGTTGATCTCGCCCTGGGTGGTGACGGCCTTGAACTGAGGCGCCTTGTCGCCGATCCGGGGCATGCTGACTTGGGTGTTTTCCATTTTTTTATCTCCTTTTTTTTGATTTTGCCGAGTCGCCGGCAGCACAAGCGGCGCAGACACCGTAAAAGCGGATGGTGTGGCCGGCGATGTGATGAGGTGCAAAAAGACGGGCGGCCGCGGTGATGTCGTCCCGGGCCGGCATGGCGAAGTCGCTGACCGTGCCGCAGCGCTCGCAGACGAAATGATAATGGCTGCCGGTGACGGCGTCGTAGCGCACGATGCCGCTGCCGAACTCGCCGCCCTGGATGCGCCCTTCCTCCAGCAGGATGGCGATGTTGCGATAGACATATATCCGCTCGCGTTGCCTGCTATTTCGTCTTTGTGTTTTCATTTTAATAATAAGAATTATTATTAATATAATATATTTTAAGGCATTTGTCAACTGGATAGTGCCAGTGTCAGTGCCAGTGACAGCAAGAAGTTCAAGCGGGCCATACTTTCGCTTTGCGGCTCCACCGACATTTGCACTGACACTTTCTTCTCTGACTTTTGCCTTTTTACTTTTCCCTTTTTACTTTATACTTGGAATCATTCTTTGTCTCGAAAAAGGAGGGACCATGGCCGTGGCTGAAGCTTTCCCCGGTTTTCCCAAAAGGACTGTCCAGTTCCTGCGTGACCTGAAGAAGAACAACGACCGCGACTGGTTCGCCGCCCACAAGGCGGAATACGAAGCCGCTGTCCTGGAGCCGGCCCGGGCTTTCGGGCTGGCCATGGGCGGGCAGCTGCGGCGCCTCTCGCCCGGGATCCGCTTCGATCCCCGCGCCAACGGCTCGCTGTTCCGCATCTACCGCGACACGCGCTTCAGCCCCGACAAGTCCCCCTACAAGACCAACCTGGGCATCTTCTTCTGGGAGGGCGGCGGGCCGCGCATGGACTGCCCGGGCTATTATTTTCATCTCGAGCCGCCCACGCTGATGCTCGGGGGCGGGCTGTACATTTTTTCCCGGCCCCTGCTCGAGCGCTACCGCCGCACCGTGGCCGACCCGGAATACGGGCTCGAGCTGGCCGCGATCGTAAAAAAAATCGGCACCCGCCCCGGTTACACGCTGGGCGGCGAACACTACAAGCGCGTGCCCGCCGGGTACGACGCCGAGCCGCAGGCGGAGTTCCTGCTGCGCCACGCCGGCCTCTACGCCGGCTGGGAGGGCCGCATCCCGGCCGAGCTGCATTCCCCCGCCCTGGTCGATTATTGCTTCGAGAAATTCAAGGTCATGAAACCGCTGCACGAATGGCTGGTCAAACTGGTCGAGGGCGAGTTCGAATTGTAAGTGACAGTGACAGTGTCAGTGGCAGCAAGGCCCTACGGGAAATAAAGCAGTTTATTTTCTTGCTGTCACTGTCACTGACACTAATCTTTTTAATAGAAATATACTTTAAAACTTTCCTCTCTCTCCTTGACCAGCCAGTGCTCGAATCCCAGGCTCATCCCATATCGATCAGCGGCGCCGGCAGGAAAAGAGCGCTCCGCAAACCGGAACACCCAAACCTGGCCGGTTTACCAGTTTTGCTTGCCTCGCTTGGAGCAGACCTCGACCTCTCCGGGCAGCACCATGAAATCCATGGGCCCGCCGGCCAGGTCATAGAGGATGTAGATCGATTTCTGGGCGACGGCTTCGCCGCTCTGGGTCGCCAGGTGCAGAGTGATGGTCAGCTTCGGGAAATATTCGGCGATGCAGAGCTTGCCTCCCTCGAGGACGCCGCTTTTTTGCTTGATGGCGACTTTCTGGCCGGCGGCCTTCCCCTGCAAGTCCGGATCGAAATAGACGCGGAACGAGGCATTCGCCCAGCCGATCTTGGTCGGATGGGCGCTCAGCTTGAACGGCGGGGCGCCCTTGAGCGAGTATACGGCGTCGTGCACCTTGACCGCAGTGAACGAGCCATCTTTGGCCGTGCGTGGCACTTCGACGACGCAGCGGGCGTAAAGAGAACCGTATTGCGGATGCCCCAACAGCGGGGTCAGAACGAATCCGGAAGAGGATGTGGCGCGCACGGTCAGCTCCACACCCTTTACGTCGCCCTTATCGAACATGCCGTGTACCAGCTCCTCGATATCGATCGCGGCATGGTCGGCCAGCAGGGTCTTGCTATCAGGGGCGCGCACCTGTGTCAACGTCAGGTTTTGGACGGCGGATATGGCAAATGCGCCGCTGTCGCCGAAGATCTTGTCGTCGGGCGTCTGCACGCGGATCACATGCTTGCCGGTGCGCTCGCTGGCATTCAGTTTCCAGGAGAACACCCCGGAATTGGGGGCATTCTGAGCGATCCAGCGCACCTGCCCGGCACGAGCCAGGTGGGGCTGGCCGGCCGGATACATCATGATCTTCACCTGGTTGTAGCCGCCGCCCGTCAGCGTCCAGGCGATCGGCACGGTATCCCCGGGTTTCAGCACCGCTCCGGCCTGGGGCTGTCCCACCCGCAGCGAGGGGGTGATCAAGGCGGGATCGACCCTCTGGTTGCGGTTGAGAACCACCATGTTGCCCGGGGGCGGATTCCCCGGGGGGATCACGGGCGGGACGGGCTGTGTCAGGCAATTGACTATTTTAAATAGCGGGCAGATGGGGATCGAGGCGGGATTCGCCGTATTGACCAGGACAAAATAGTCCCCTGTCGGAAGGGAGCCGGGGATGGTCCAGGAAAAAGAGCCGCTATTGGCCGCGTTGTTGGCGATCACAAGCGCATCCGGAGCCGAATTCGCAGAACCGGCCGACCTCAGGCGAATGTCTACGGTGGCCGGCATGACGCCGGTTTTTGTCCAGGTGATCGAATACGTGCTCCCCGGGCACCATTCATCCCCCGATTTTGGCGATGTCACCTTGATGGTCGCCGGGGAGGGAGCCGGCGTCATGGGGGTGCCGGCGATCTCGAACGGGGCCGACTCCGCCAGGACCGTGGTCGAGCCGTCGATGCGCATCACGATCTTGAAACCCTTGCCAAGCGGCGCGCTGCCGCCGCCTTCCAGCTGGCCCACCTCCCAGGTGAATGCGCCGGCGCTCAGCGGCAGCCCGGATTGGATGGTGCCCAGTTTGGCGCCAGCCTGGTCCAACAGGTTGAGCCGAATGACCGCTTTGCCGTTGAAACTCCACTGGATCGTCTTGTTGTTCCCGAACAACAGGACATCCCCGGCCTTGGGCGCGGCGATCACTGCGCTCTGCGCCGCGAGCCCCAGGACAGAAAAGAGCAAAACGATCATGATAAGTGCTTTTTTTTTCATCGTTCCCCCATGCCGCCTAAATAAAACAAAACTGCGAAAAATCTCACGGGACTCGGCACAAAGCGCAAACCGCAGGCTATTTTTTGTAAAAATATACGATAAAGCTCTCCTCGCTCTCCTTGACCAGCCAATGCTCCAGCCCCAGGCTCATCCCCTTGTCGATCAGCGGCGCCGGCAGGAAAGGGGCGCTGAGCTTGTAGATCGTGCCCGCGGCCATGGCGCTGAGATCGGCCATGACCTGGTTCACCGGCTGCTCGCCGGCGGCGAGCATGGGGCGGGCATCGACCTCGCCGGCGACGCGCGCCGGGTCAAACCACGCCGGCCTGGCGGTGTTGTACGCCGTGCCGGCACCTTCGGCGAACAGGTCCTGCCCTACCTCGCGGCGCAGGCGGTTGACCAGTTCCCCGGTCCGGACGCCGCCGACGGCGGCCGCCTGCTGCAGCGAGGCCACCTTGGCCACGGTGTTGCGCAGCAGCGGATTCTGCAGCTTCTTGAAGGCCGGGACGATGCCGACGAGAACGCTCTCCAGCTGCGGATAAGCCTCCAGCAGCTGCAGCACCTTGGTTTTCGGCGTGATGAGCAGCCGGTCGCCCATGGCTCACTTCCCGTAGGCGAGGATGCGCCGCTCGCCCTTGAGCTGCCGGTAGCGTTCCACGTCGTGCGACACCTCCAGGGTGCCCAGGTACTCCCCCTGTTCGCCGCGCAGGGCGAAATATTCTATGTGCACGAACTTGCCGCCCAGCTGGATCCAGAAGGCGGCCCGGCTTTCGCGGCCGCTCTTGAAGTCATCGATGATCTTTTCCACGATGTGGGCGCTGGCCGGCGGATGGCAGTGGCGCACGTCGCGGCGCAGGATGGCGCGGTTGCGCTGGAAGATGCGCTCGCTGCCCTGCGAGAAGTACTTGACCTTGTCGTCGCGGTCGACGAAGGTCATGTCCACGGGCAGGGTGTTGAGGATGGCCAAAAGTTCATCCAGACTGAAGGAGCCGGAGGGTAGTTGGATTCGCCCCTCCGCTCCAGTAACTTCCGCCGCTTCAGACGCGGCGGGCTCACTGCCACCGACCTCCTCGGCCGGTGGCCATTTCGCGGAGGGGTCAACGAGACTGAATCCGAACTGCATTGATTGGCGCGCGACCTCGACCCAATCCCTTTCGTTGAGCTTGTCCAGGGCCATGGGCAGCAGGATCTCCTCCTCCTTGGTCGTCATGTCGTCGATGCCCTGCAGGGCCGGCTGGATGAGTATTGCGGCGGCGGCCAGGAGCTCGTCGCGGCCGATGTCCCCCGCCTGCAGCATCTCGATGCTGCCCTTGAGCAGCTCGCGGATCTCGTCATGCTTGCCCCACATCACCTTGGGCGGGCCGGTGACGCCCAGCTTTTCCAGGAACGGGAACAGCAGGTACTCCTTGCGCTGGTAGTGCTTGTCGACATCGAACAGCTGGTTGAACAGCCCGCGCAGCCGCAGCATGGCCTCCGCCGGGTCGCCCTTGCTCTTTTCGATGGCCGTCAGCTCCTGCCGGGCCTGCGCCGTCACCTTGCGCAGTTCGGCGTTCTCGCGGCGGAAGACGTCGACCGGGTGCCCCTCCGGCACCGGCTTCTCGCCGCTGAGGTCGACGCGCCCGTGCAGCACCGCCGAGTGGGCGTCGCAGAGCTTGAGCACCTCGGCCTCGGGCAGCCCCTCGCCGATCAGCTCCTGCTCCACCTCCACCACCTCGCCGTAGGGGATGCTGGCCAGGCTCTGCAGCAGCTCCCGGCGCACGCTTTCCTCGCCCTGCCCGGCGTGGAGCTTCAGGATGAGTTCCTTCAACCTTTTCTTTCGCTCCCGGGAATTGTCGATGCCTTCGCTCATGGTCTCCTCCTCACAGTGCCACCATCCTAACCCAACGGCCCGCGGCGTTCAATAGGATCATTGGTGAAAACGCCCGCCGGCGACGGCTTCGTAGTAGGCCATGATTCGCGGCATATAGCGGTCATAGGTCTGTTCCAGGGCGGCGGCGAAACAGGAGTCCGACAGGGAACGGATCAGCCCGGGATCCAGCGATATTTTGGCCACGGCCCGGGAAAAAGCCCCGGCGTCCTCGCAGTCGCACAGCCAGCCGGTCACGCCCGGACGGACCAGCTCCGCGACGGCCCCCGCGTTCGCACCCAGGACCGGGACGCCGTAGCCGAGCGCTTCCGGTATGACCAGGGGTGAGACATCGGTCGGGCGCGAAGGCAGCAGCAGGCCATGGGCGGCGACCAGCGCCGCGTGCTTTTTCTCACCAAAAAGCGGGCCGAGATAGTCGACTCCGGGGCGTCCCGCGGCCCAGGCGCGCACCTCGCCGGCGAGCGGCCCGTCGCCCGCGATCCAGAGCCTGACCCCGGCGGCGTCCAGCCGCTCCCAACAGCGCATGACGCTGCGGATCCCCTTGAGCGCATCGAGGCGGCCCAAAAAAAGCCAGGTGACCGGAAGCGGCCGCGACGATCCCTTTTCCCTGCGGATGCCGGCGATCTGCCCGGCGCTGAGGTCGACCGGATTCGGGAAAACAGCTTCCGCCAGGGGTTCCAGGCAGCGCCGGAAGACGGAGCGGGAATGATCCGAGAGGAAAACGGCCGCCGCCTTGCCCAGGTAGCGGCGATTCCAGCGGCTCCACAGGCGGCAGGCCGGGCAGTGGCCACGGCAGGCGCGGCCGCTCTTTTCGAAGCTGTAGTGCCGGCAGAGGGGAAAATAGTCATGGGCGGTGAAAACGACCGGCAGCTTCCGGGCATGCACGGCGGCAAACACGGCAGGCGAAAACGGGGCGTAGTTGTGGATGTTGACCAGCTGCGGTTTTTCCCGTTCGAGGATCCGCCTGGTCTTCCGGTATACGATGAAATTCCAGACATTCAGCAAGCGCCATGGCCAGCGGCGCCAACCCGGGACGGGGTCGGCTCCCGACTTGAAAAGCACGGCGCCCGGGCGGATCCGGCAGACCTTGACGCCCGAGGGGAGGACCTGTGTCTCATCCCGGGGGCCGGTGGTGAGCACCACGACTTCCCAGCCCCGGGCGGCCAGGTTCTCCGCCAGGCGGCGGGCTGCCTTTTCAGCACCCCCGATCTCCCGGGGAGCGAAATAGGCGCTGACCAGGCAGATCTTCATGAATCGCACTCGTCGCCGCTCTCCAGCAGCGAAGCTGAACGGAATTGCAGCCGGCCGATCGCCCGCTCCACATTGACTGGCAAGAAAGAAAAGAGCAATGCCGCCAAAGAAGCCAGCTTGACGGCCAGCAGCGGCGGGTACGGCCACAGCCGCAATTTTTCAGCCGCCAGGCAGCGGCGGAAGGAAAGGCGGGCGGCGCGCCGCTGGCCGCGCAGCAGCCGCAGGCGCCCCTCGGTCAGCAGGGCCCGGACGCTCTCCAGGGCCCAGGAGCGCCCCATGCGCCGGCGCAGGCCCGGGAGGCGCGGGACACCGTCGCCGGGCAGGGAGGCGAAGGCCAGGCGCCGCTCGGCCGCCGTCAGTTCCACGATGCGGTTGAGGCTTTGCGAATCGCGATGGCGGCGGTAATATCCCAGGACGCTCGCCGAGCCGAAAAACGGGCCCTGGCCGGCCAGCGCCAGGAAGGTGGGGTGGTCGACCAGGCCCAGGCCGGGCTCCTGCCGGAACCCGCCGATCTTTTCCAGCGCCAGGCGGCGGACCATCACGGTCACCGGATGGATGTAGCACGGCCGCAGCAGCAGCGGCAGCAGGGCCTGGCCGCGGAAATTCCGGAAATAGGGCCGGCAATAAGCGGGCAGGCCCGCCTGGGTTTGCCCCAGTTTTTTTCCTGAAGGGGAAAGCAGCAGCGACCGGCCGTATCCCATGACGACCTGCGGATCGCCGGCCAGTTCCCGCCATTGCCGGGCCAGTTTGTCCGGCGGCCAGGCATCATCGCCTTCCAGGATGGCGATCCATTCGCCGGCGCCGGCCGCGGCTCCCTGGTTATACGTGTCGGCGAGCCGCATGATCCCCCAATTCGTCTCATGGCGGATCAGGCGGATGCGGCTGTCCCGGCGGGCATAGCCCTGAACGATTTCGGCGGTGCGGTCCCGCGAGGCGTCGTCGACGACCACCATCTCCCAGGAGCTGAAATCCTGGGCCAGGACCGAATCCAGGCAGGCGGCGATGAAGCGCTCGTGGTCGCAGGTGGGGGTGACGATGGAGACCAGCACGGAGGATTTCAACGGATGTACCCCAGCGAACGCAGGATGTCCAGGGTTTCGGCGGGCAGGGCCTGCGGCCGCCCCGGAACGGCGTCCGTCGCCTTCCCGAGGAAGGCCTGCAGGCGGGCATCGAGTCTCGCCGCGAGCCGCGGCAGCCGGGTCGCCAGGTCCAGCCTTTCCCCCGGGTCGCCGGCCAGGCGGAACAGCTGCCGGGCGGGGAAAACCGGGGGCGGGGCGGCGAAGAAGCGCGGGCCGCTGTCGGCCAGGGGGAACTGGCGGACCAGTTTGTACCCATCCTGGACCAGCGCCGCCTGGGCGGGAATGCGCGACCAGCTCCGGCAAGCCAGGTTCGCCGCAAAAACGGGCTCCGGCCGCGGCGGACCGCCGCGCAATTCGCCGAGCAGGGAGCGGCCGCCCAGCCCCGGCGCGGCGTTGATGTTGAAATAGTCCAGCACGCTCGGCAGGACGTCGACCAGGCTGACCGCCCCGGCGAAGCTGCGCCCGGCGTAGTGGCCGCCGGGGAACTTCACCAGCAGCGGAACGCGGACCTGGCTGTTGAACAGGTCGGTGCCATGGGCCCAGGAGCCGTGCTCCAGGAATTCTTCCCCGTGGTCGGCGAGCAGGATGATCATGGAGCGTTCGTACAGGCCGTTGCGCTTGAGAAAGGAGATGAACCCCCCGAAGCGGCGGTCGAACTCCATGACCTCCGCGTCGTACAGGGCGACGGCGTCAGCGCGGCGCCGCTCGTCGCCGCCGCGGAAAATCCCGCTGATGCCGCCGAGGTCCTTTTCAAAATCAAAGGCGCGGGGTCCGCCCGGGCGGCCCGTCCGCTCCAGCAGTTCCCGGGGGGGGCGATAAGGCAAATGGACCTGGTAAGTGTGCAAAAAGTAAAAGGCGGCCGGGAAACGGCTTTCCAGAAGGTGTTTCTCCGTCCGCGCGAAAAGCCGGGCGGCCGAGTCGGGGTTCAGGTGGTCGTCGGGCGCCTCCAGGTAGAGGTCGAAGCCGCGATAGAACCCGAAGGGCGCCGCCAGGTTGATCCCGCCGCTGAAACCGCAGGTGATGAACGAAGCGGAGAGCCGCTCCACCAGGAATTCCTTCCCCAGCGCCAGGGGGAAGGCCTGGACCACTGGCTCCGCCCCCGCCGCCGCCGCTTCCTCATTCTGCACGCGGAAAGTGACGCGGTGCTCGGCCTCATGAAGAGAGGTGAAGAGGGACATGTGGGAGGGCAGGGTCCATGGCGAGTTGGCGAAGGCCCAGCGGAACAGGACGCAATCGCGGCGGAATTGCGTGACTGCGGGCGCTGTGGTCCGCGGGTAGCCGTACAGCTCCAGGTGATCGGCTCCCAGGTTGTCGGCCGAGATCAGGAATATGTTCCGGCGCTCGGCCGCGGCGAGCAGCGGGTAGAGAAGCGGCCGGGAAAAAACGCCGCCGGGGTCGGCCTCGAGGATCAGCCGGTCCCCCCTGGCCAGCCGGATGTCGGCGCCCAGGGAGCGGAGGCCGGGGCCCACGGCGAATTCCTTTTCCAGGAAGACGCCGCCATCGCCCCCGCCATGGCAAACGCGAAGCAGTACTCGCCCGCCGGCCGGGGACCAGAAATGCAGGTCCAGGCGGCAGAGGCCGCGCAGGGGGCTGACCAGCCGCAAGCCTCGCCCTTTTCGACCGTAGCGGAAGGAAAGGCCCGGTCTCTGGAAATAGGCCTCGCCGCTCCCGTCGCGGGGCAGCTGGGCCACGGGCCTGGCGGCGGGGATCTCCAGGCGACTGAAGACGGCCTGCTGCCGCTGGCACGAGCCCGCCCCGGCGAGCAGCAGCAGCCACAGGACCGCCCCCCGGAATTGCCTCATTCCCCCTCCTTTTTGCGGCCGATCATGTCGAGCTGGACCGGAGGGAACAGGTAGTCGTAGGGCAGGGCGCGACGCGCCCAGCCCGACCTTCCCAGCAGCCCAGACACGGCGCGGTAAACCGGCCCGCGCGGCCGGCCGGACCGGTTCAGGGCGCGGCCCAGGCGCGGCGGTCCGTCCGTTAACGGATAGAAGACATCCGCGGTCTGGGAATGATAGGCGCAGCACTCCGGGAAAAAATCGATCCCGGGAAAAAGCAGGCGGACGGCCTCGGGCGTGAAACGCCAGTAGTCGGAAGGATAGGAGTGGATCTCCCAGGCGAAGGGGACCGATACATAGAGAACCCCCCCGGGCTCCAGCAGCCGCTGTATGTTCTCCGCCATCAAAAACGGCTGGCGGCAGTGCTCCAGGACGCTCAGGCAGAAGACAGTGGCGAATGGCGCAGGCAGCAGGCGGCAGAGCAGCGAAAAATCCGTGGCCAGGTCCAGGACCTTGTCCACCCCGGGCCCGGCCTCCATGTCGACGCCGAGGTAATCGCCGGCACGACCCGTGAATTCCTGCCTGAAGGAGACCGTGTGCCCGCATTCCCGGCTGCCGATCTCCAGGCAGGGCGGGCGGAACAGCCGGCGATGCCGCATGCCGAACCGCAACTGGTTCCAGTCGCCCATCAGTGCCCCGCGCCCGCGGGGGCTGCGCTTCGCTGCTCCAGGTCGCCGATGGCGCGGCGCACGTCGGCGGGCGTAATGGCGGACAGGCAGAGCGGGCGGCGGCACGTCGGCCAGGACCCTTCGTAGGGCTTGCTGCAGGGCGAACAGGCCAGGTCCCCGCCCTTGTACAGCGCCAGGCTGGAATCATTGAGCGGCGAGTAGCGCCGGGGGACCTCCGGCCCGAAAAGGCCCAGGGTGGGGAGCCCCGCCGCCGCGGCGACATGCATGGGGCCGCCGTCATTGGCGACAAAGAATTTCAATCGCGGCATCAGGGCGAACAGCTGCATCATCGTCAGCCGGCCGGCGGCGTTGACAAAACGCGGGGACCGGGAGCCGATCGCAGCGGCGATGCTCGCGACGGCCTCCTGCTCGCCGTCGCCGCCCACGGCGATGACCGCATAGCCGCGGTGGATCAGGTCGCCGCATATCTCCGCCCAGCCGCTGAACGGCCAGCGCTTGGCCGGGATGGCGCCGCTGGCATGGATGCCCACGAGCGGGGCGGTGGCGCAGCCCGCCCCGCGCAAAAAAGCGGAAACGGCATCGATGTCCGCGCTGGAATAGGCAGGGGGCTGCAGGCGCAGCGGTTGCGGGCGGCGGATGCCGAACGGCTGCAGCAGGTCGAAAAAGCATGCCGCCATGTGCTCCGAACCGCTGAAGGGGACCAGGTGGGTGTACATGCGGTTCTTGTTGCGCTTCCTGCGGTTCCGGTTCTCGAAACCGATGCGCATGGCCGCCGGAGAAACGTAGCCCAGGATCGCCGAAAAATGGGCGGACTGCGTCAGGTCGATGCAGGCATCGACCTGGAGGTTGCGGATGCGGCGGAGAAGGGAGAAGATCCGCGGCGATCTCCAGACCCGCTGAAAATCGACGACCAGCAGGTCATCGATGCATTTCTGCCGCGCCAGCCAGTCCCGGTTCGCCGGCCCGGTGACGAAGGTGATCCGGGTTCCGCTCTCCTTGAGCGCCTGCATCATGGGCATGGCCAGGATGATGTCGCCGATTCCCCTCAGTTTCACCAGCAGCACATGGTCCGGCGGGGACGCGGGCGCGTTTTTTTCCGGGGCGCGTCTGCCGGATGCCAGCAGGCGGCAGGCGGGGCCGCAGATCCGGTCGTCCAGCCAGGACAAGCTCTCGAAGCGCATGTTTTTTCCCGCTCAGGGCACCCGGATTATATTTCACGCCGGCGGCGGCCGTCAAACCCGGCGTCGTTCCGGCGGAGCTCGCCGCCGGCGCGCCAGGCCATGACCAGCAGCTGCAGCGCCAGGCAGAGGACCACGGCCGCCGGCGCAGCGCCCAGCCCCCAGGCCGGAACCAGACGGCCGCTCAGCCCCGGCAGGATGAGCAGCAGCAGCGCGGCCGCCAGCAGCTGGGCGCGGGTGGCGTTGCAGGCGTTGAGGAACATTTGCAGCGCCTGGATCAGGGTGGCGAAAAGCAGCCACAACCCCAGCAGCAGGAGGACCTGGGCGGGCAGGGCGATGGCCTTTCCGCTCACCAGCCGCGCGAGTCGCGGAGCCAGCAGCGCCCCGCCGCAGCCGGCGGCGATGGACAGCCCCGCGGCAGCGGCCAACGAAACGCGCAGCCGCCGGCGGATGCCGGTCCAATCCCCGGCGGCCCGCTGGGCGGCGTAGGCCGGCCACAGCGGCTGCAGGACCTCCCCGAAGCCGACCAGCGCGACCGCATAGATCTTCACGTATACATCCAGTCCGCCGGCGGCGCCGTAGCCCAGGCGCCGCGAAGTCAGGAATGTCAGGCTTTGCAGCAGGAAAGCCAGGGCAAAGCCCAGCAGCGAGAACGAGACGCTGTCGGCCAGCAGCGGGCGGAAAACGGGCCAGGCCTCGGAGAGGGGGACGAAGCGCCAGCGCCAGCGTCGTGACTTCAGGAAAATGAGGAAGCAGGCCAGGTAGGTCAGGGTCCAGGCCGTGAAGGGGGCGAGCAGCAGCGGCAGCCGCCGGGAGCCGCCCAGGAACAGCAGGGCCATGGCCAGGCTGCCCGCCGTGGCCAGCGGGCTCAGGGCGGCGACGGCGACGTTCTGCCTATAGGCGCGCAGGCCGAAGGCGGCCAGCACGAAGGGCATGCCGGCCGCCTGGATGAGCAAGGCGGCGAGAAAGCCGGCGCGGGCCAGGGGGAACAGGGCGGGGTCGGCGCGGCCCAGCACGGCCGGCCAGGGTATCCACGGCGACAGGAGCAGGAGCAGTCCGCCGCTTCCCCAGCAGAAGACGGCGCTGACGCTGAAGACGGCGAGAAAGAGGCGGGAATTGCGCCGGTCCCAGTCGCCTGGGCCTGCCGCCACCGCCATCTCGTTGCACAGGCGGGCGCCGATCCCGGACGTGACCATGGCCAGCGAACCGATGATGCCCAGCGAGGCCCAGACCCCGTATTCGGCCAGGGACAGGCTGCGGGCCAGGAGGGCGACCAGGGCGAAGGCCAGCGCGACCTGCAGCAGGCGCAGCAGGCCGCCCAGGGAAGCCTCGACCAGGAGGGTCCGGTCGGCGGCGGCGGCGCGGGCGAGAGGTGACCGCTTCATGGGCGCCATTATAGCGAAGGGGAACGTCCCTGGCAAACGCCCCGCGCCCGGGCGCCGATTGCGCCGGGCGGACGACTGGGATAGAATGGGAGCGGCCTGCGAAAATGAAGCGACTGAAGGACCTGATTTTTTTCGTGACCCGGCGCTGCAACCTGCGTTGCCGGACATGCTTCTACGCCGGAGAGATCGACCGCGACCCGGCGGAAGCGGAATTGACCCTGGCCGAGATCGACAAGGTCGCCGCCGGTTTACCGAGGCTGGATTCCCTGCTGGTCTCGGGCGGCGAGCCCTTTCTCCGCGAAGACCTGGTGGAGATCTGCGCCATTTTTCAGCGCCGCTGCCGCATTGCCGCCATCCACCTTCCCAGCAACGGCCTGCTGTCTGAGCGCGTCCTGGCCGGCAGCGCCGAGATCCTGCGCCGCCTGCCCGGCCTGCGCCTGACGCTTTCCCTGCCCCTGGACGGCCTGGAATCCGTCCACGACGGCATCAAAGGTGCGGCCGGCAGCTTCCGCGGCACGATCGCGACCGCGCGCGCCCTGGCGCCGCTGCGGAAAAAATTCCCCGCCCTGCGGGTCTATATCATCACGGTGGCGGCGCGGGAAAACCTGGCCGACGTCCTGCCGCTGGCCGAATGGATCAGGCGCGACCTCGATGTGGACGGCCACGGCCCTTCGCCGCTGCGCGGCCGTCCCCGCGACCCGGGGCTGCGCCCGCCGCGGGCCGATGAATGGCGGGAACTGGCCGCTGCGCTGCTGCCCTACCACCGCCACTGGCTGGAGCGGAGCGGGCGCTCCCGCCTGCACAATGCCCTGGCCTTCCACCGCGTCCGCTACCTGTACGGACTGTACGCCCGCGTGCTCGCCGGCGGCGGGCTGCCCTTCGCCTGCCCGGCGGGCGAGCGCATCGCCGTGCTCGAGCCCGACGGCGGCGTGCGCCTATGCGAGCTGTCCCCGGTGGTGGGCAATGTCCGCGCTGCCGCGTACGACCTCCGGGCGATCCTGCGCGGGCCGGAGGCGGAGCGGGAACTCCGGGCGCGCCGCTCCTGCTCCTGCACCCATGCCTGCTTCCTCGAGCGCGGCATCCGTTCCAGCCCCGGCGCCCTGGCCCGCTCCTTGCTCGGGCGAAGGGAGCCGCTCCATGGCTGAGCCCATTCCCGGCGCGGGCGCGAGCCACCCGGCCGTCGCCGTGATCGTCCTGGCCCGGGACGAAGCCGAACGGATCGACCGCTGCCTGGACGCGATCCTGGGCCAGAGCCATCCGCCCGGGCGCGTGGTGGTTGTCGACCACGGGTCCCGTGACGGCACGGCGGAGCGGGTGCGGGCGCGCCGGGACGGGCGCATTCTCCTCGTCGGCGCCGACCCCCGGCAGGGGATCGCCGCGGCGCGCAACGCCGGCATCCGCGCGACCGCTGCCGGCGTGATCTTCTTCACCGACGCCGACTGCGCGCCCCAGCGCCGCTGGCTGGAGGAGGGGCTGGACGCACTGCGCGACCCCTCCCTGGCCGGGGTCGAGGGGACCACCTATTACGAGGCGCCGACGCCCACCACCATCCGCGACAGCAACACCCACCAGTTCGGCCCCGGTGGCTACATGACCTGCAACATCGCCTACCGCCGGGAGGCGCTGGACGAGGCAGGCGGGTTCGACCCCCGTTTCCGCTGCGGCCATGAGGACCGCGAGCTGGCCTTCCGCGTGCGCCGGCTCCGGACGATCGGCTTCCGGCCGGGGATGGTCGTCGCCCACCAGCGCAAGCGCCACACCGTGCGCGGTCTGTGGCGGCTGGCCCGCCGCGCCCAGGACCTGGTGCTGTTCTTCAAGCTGCACGGCCGGCAGGCGCCCTGCCTGGGACCGGTCCTCTACCCGGGCCGGCTGCTCACGATCTTCCTGCCCCCGCTCCTCCTGGTCAAGGAGAGCATACGCTCCCCGCGCGACCTCGGCTTCGCGGCCGCCTTCTACCTCTATGCCCTTCTCGAGCGGCTGTTCATCTGGAAGGCGGCCATGGAACGGCGGATCTTCATCCTCTGAAATCCGGCGGCCCGGCAAATCATCTTTTAAGGCAGTAAATATTGATTTAATCAATATTATTATTAAAATATATTTATTTTATTAATTTTATTATTGACATTTATCATTTATTACGCTATAAAAATTAATAATATCAAGGAGGTGCCGGCATGGCAAGCGACTGGCAAGAACTGACACGCCTGACGCAGGGCGCCGCCCTGACCGTGGAAAAAGTACGCATGGCCGGCAGCGGCATCGCGGTCGAGGGCAGCTTCGAGCTGCCGCCCCTGGCGCGGCTGGTTCAGGAAGACCAGATCTTCGTCACCGCCTTCCTGCGCTGCCACGGCTCGCTCAAGGACATGGAGGAGCTGTTCGGCATCTCCTACCCGACCGTCAAGAACCGCCTCAACCGCATCGCCGCCCTGCTCGAGTACGTGGAGATCAACCCGCCGCCTTCGGCGCTGGACATCCTGAAGCGGCTGGAAAAGGGCGAGATCGACATCGGCGAAACGCTGAAAAAACTGGAGGGGCGCCAATGATACCCTTATGGCTATGGATCCGCTTCGAGGAGCGGGGCAAGCGCCGCCTGTCCCTGCCCATCCCCCTGTTCCTGGCCTGGCTGCTGCTGGGCGCCCTGCTGCTCCTGCTGCTGCCGCTGGTGCTGCTGGCCGCGCTGCTCTCCTGGCCCTGGGGCTGGGGCAAGCCGCTGCTGCAGATATATTTTCAGGTATTCGTCCTGATCGGCTCGCTGTCGGGGCTCAGGCTCGACATCGACAGTTCCGAGCCGGGCAAGACCACCCATATAGTTTTAAGATAAAAGGAGGAAATAATGAGCGAGGAAAAGAGAAAGATCCTGGAGATGCTGGCCGACAAGAAGATAACGGTCGACGACGCCGAGAAGCTGCTGGCCGCCGTGTCCGAGGCCCCGCAGACGGCCGCCGGCGGCGGAGCGAAGGTCCCCAAGTACCTGCGCGTGCTGGTCGAGCCGGCGCCGGGCAACACGGAGGGCGACCGCGTCAATGTCCGCGTGCCGCTCAACCTGGTGCGCGCCGGCCTTAAGTTTGCCAGCTTCATCCCGCCGCAGGTGCAGGAAAAGGTCAACGCCGAGCTGAAGGAGAAGGGCGTGCCCTTCGACCTGAGCCGCTTCGATCCCCGCGACGTCGAGGCCCTGCTGGTCCACCTCAACGATCTGACCGTCGAGGTCGAGGGCAAGGAGAATGTCAGGGTCTTCTGCGAATAGGAAGAAATCGGTGGACGGCCGACGGTAGACGGCAGGAATAAGGCAAAAGGCAAAAGTAAAAAGGCATAAGTAAGAAAGCAGCACTCGATGGGCAGCAGGAGCCAGGCTCAGGGGAGAGAGAGGGAAGAGTGAGGGAAGAGGGAGGGAAGAGAGAGTGGGAAAAAATCTATTAGCATGTCTAATCCGCTCAGTGTTCACTTCGTCTCCCCTGCCTTTCCTTCCCTCCTCCCTGCCGTGCCGTGTCCGCTTTTCCTCACTATAGCGTAAAACATTTCCGAGATTTTCCCCCGCGCTCGCTATTCATACAGTGCCGGAGAGCCGACATCCGGCAACTTGGGGAGAGAACATGCGAACAAGACGGAATGCCTGGAGAACGGCCATGCTGGCGGCGGCGCTGGCGCTGCTCGTTTCCTGCAGCGGCACTAGCGAGGAAGCCGACGACCCGGCGCCGCCCGGCGACGTTGACACGGGGCTGCCGCGGGCCGCGCTCGACGATTTCATCTACCAGGGTTCGTTCCGCGCCCCCTTCGGCCAGTACGGCCAGGGCAAGATCGCCTTTGATCCGCAGGGCAACAACGGCAAAGGGTCGCTTTTCCTTGTCGCCGGGGGCACGGACTCCTTCGCTGTCGGGGAGATCAGCATCCCGGCGCCGCTGAACCGCTCCAACCGGGACGCCCTGGCCTCGCTGCCTGTGGCTGACGTTCTGCAGCCTCCGTCTGACATCTACAGCCGCATCCCGGTCAAGGCCGCCAGCTGGCCGTCCGGCAGCGTCAACCGCTATGACGGCGGCAACTTCGCCGCCTTCGGCGGCCTGTTTTACGACGGGGGAAAGCTGTTTTTCAACGCCTATACCTATTACGACGGGGAGGGCAGCGAGACCGCCACCACCGGCATCATCACCCATCCGGCGCAGCTGGCGACCTCGGCCGTCGCCGGCATGTTCAAGGCTGCGGGGGCGGCCCATGCCTCGGGCTGGATCATGGCGATCCCCTCGGCATGGCAGTCGCGGCTCAGGGGCACGCACCTGATGGGCCACGACAACCAGATCACCATCGTGTCGCGGGCCAGCGCCGGGCCCAGCCTCTTCGCCTTCAACCTGGCCGAGGCCGCCGCGGCGCAGAACGGGGCCGGGATCAATACCAAATCCTGGCTGGACTATACCCTGGAGCATTCGCTCTGGGGCGACGACATGGCCAATGTCAGCGGCAGCAACAGGACCTGGACGCTGAAGACCGAGTCGGGCGTCGGCTTCATCGTGCCCGGCACCCGCACCTACGCCCTGCTCGGCAGCACGGGCGGGTTCAACCGCAATCCCGCCAACCCCTGGCATGCCACGCCGGAGCCGGCCTTCCAGCCGCCTGTCGCCGGCACCATCGTCTACAAGCGCGACGATTCCATGGGCTACAACAGCGGCGGGCCGGCGGTATGGGACGCCCAGGACCGCCATGCCATGTACGCTTTTTACGACCTCGAGGAGATCCTTGCCGCCGCGCACCCCTATTCCTCCCGCCCATACGCCAACGGCGTGTTCCCGGCCCCCTTCGCCCGCTACGGCAACTACACCGTGCCGGGACAGTGGCCCGACGCCGTCGGCGGCGGGGCCTTCGACCCGGCGCACGGCCTCCTGTACGTGACCCTGCCCGCGGCCGCCAACGACAGCGACCCGCTATACCCCGGCGATCCCGTCATCGCCGTCTACAGTTTCCGCCGGCGCTGACAAGCCTCTCCAACCGATGATTCCCGGCATCCGGGATAGCGGTGCGCATCGAACTGGAGTAGCAGCCGCACTCCGCTAAAATGGATTTTGTCTGGAACCTTTGCCTGCAAGCGGTCGTTTTACACACAGGAAGCGCAGGTCGCCGCTGAATGGACGATCAGCGCGAAAACCATTTCCAAGGAGGCAATATGAAACGCATCAAGATCCTGCTGCTGGCGGCTCTGCTGCTGATCCCGGCCTGGAGCTTCGCCAGGACCCGGGTGCAGGCCAGCCAGATCATCGACCAGATCAACCAGGGCAAAGCGGTCAGTTACAGCGACGCCGAGATCGTCGGCAGGCTGGACCTCACTTCCATAAAAGATACCATTCTCGACGAGGGCCAGACCCGGCGCAAATGGCTCTTTGGCGGCTGGAGCAGGACATACTGGTCGCACGTGCGCGTGCCGCTGGCCTTCAGTGACTGCGTTTTTCTCGACGACGTGCTGGCCTACGTCCACGACGATGACGAGGAAAAGACGATGAACGTCGTCTTCCATGATGCGGCGTCCTTCCAGGGCTGCGAATTCCAGGGCGAAGCGCATTTCAAGTACGCGAAGTTCAAGGGAACGTCGGACTTCAGGAAAACGACCTTCCGCCGCGAAGCTCTCTTTAAATATACCACGTTCTCCGGCGCCGTCGGTTTTTCCGCGGCGCGCTTCCTGGGCGACGCCAACTTCAAGTACGTGGAGTTCCCCGCGGCCGCCGCTTTCGACGACGCCGTCTTCAAGGGCGAAGCGATCTTCAAGTACGCCGGGTTCCCCCGGGCCGCCGGCTTTGCGCGCTGCGCTTTCCATGGCGAGGCGAGCTTCAAATACGCTAAATTCCGGGAAAGCGCCGCTTTCACGGGCGCGGCATTCCGGGACATGGCCGATTTCAAGTACGCCAGCTTCTCCCAGGCCCCTGACCTCGCCGGCTGCGTTTTCGAGGACGATCGCAACTTCAAGTACGCCAAGGTCCGCGGCGACTCCTTCACTTCCGGACTGTTGAAAAAAAGATAAGGGCTTTCCGAAACCCGTTCCCGGCCGCAGGGGCATCGCCGGGCGCAAGGCCAACGCGGTTGACATTTTTTCCCGCCGGGTGTTAAGTGGTATCTCGCGAATCCACGCCAGGCAGGTAAGCGGCATGATCGAGCTGAAGAACGTCTGCAAGAGCTACAACAAGGGCGCCGTGCGCGCCGTCGACGACCTGACCCTCACCGTCCCGCCCGGGGAGATCTTCGGCTTCCTCGGCCCCAACGGCGCCGGCAAGACCACGACCATCAAGATGATCGTCGGCATCCTCGCCCCCGACTCGGGCGCCATCGCCATCGCGGGGCGCGACAACCGCCGCGAGCCCCTGGCCTGCAAGGCGGTCACCGCCTACGTGCCCGACGAGCCGGAGATCTACGAGCGGCTCACCGGCCTGGAATACCTCAACTTCATCGCCGACGTCTACGGCGTGCCCGCCCGCGAGCGCGGCGAGCGCTCGCGCCGCTGGCTGGAGGCGTTCGAGCTGGCCGCCGTCGCCGCCGACCCCATCCAGACCTACTCGCACGGCATGCGCCAGAAGATCGTGCTCACCGGCGCCCTGCTGGTGGAGCCGCGCGTGTTCGTCCTCGACGAGCCCATGACCGGGCTGGACCCGCGCTCCGCCCACCACCTCAAGGAGGCCATGCGCGCCCACTGCGACCGCGGCGGCACCCTCTTCTTCTCCACCCACGTCATGGAGGTCGCCGAAAAGTTCTGCGACCGCCTGGCCATCATCCACAAGGGCCGCCTGGCCGCCTGCGGCACGCTGGAGGAGCTGCGCCGCCAGGCCGGGGATTCGGGTTCGCTGGAAAAGATCTTCCTGGAGACGACGGGATCATGAGGCGCCTCCTCGCCCTGCTCGGCGCCGGACTGCGCCAGAATTTCGCCCTGGCAACGATCAGGCACAAGTTCTTCAAGCAGAAGCAGGAGCGCTGGCTGCTGCTGCTCTTCGCCCTCGGCCTGCTCGGCGCGGCCCCGCTGGTCGTCGGCTACTTCATCGTCCTCGGCCGCCTCTACGCCATCCTCAAGCCCATGGGCCAGGAGACGGCGCTGCTGACCCTGGCCATCCTGGCCGGCCAGCTCCTCATCCTGGTCTTCGGCCTCTTCTACGTCCTTTCGGCCTTTTACTTCTCCCGCGACCTCGAGTTCCTGGTCGCACTGCCGGCGCGCCCTTTCGAGGTCATCGCGGCCAAGTTCGGCGTCATCCTGGTCAACGAATACCTGACGGTCCTTCTCGTCGTCGCCCCGGCCTTCATCGTCTACGGCGCCATGGCCGCCAGGCCCATCGCCTACTGGCCGCTGGCCGCCCTGGTCTTCCTGCTGCTGCCGGTCATCCCCCTGGCCCTGTCGGGCCTGCTGGTCATGGCCATGATGCGCCTGGTCAACGTCAGCCGCAAGAAGGACTTCTTCATCCTGGCCGGCTCGCTGGCGCTGCTGGCCGCGGTCCTCTTCCTGCAGCTCGGCCTGGCCGGCACCCGCGGTCCCGAGGAGATGATGCGGTTCTTCACCGCCGCCGACGGCCTGGCGCGCCTGCTGGGCGAGAAATTCCCGCCCTGCATCTGGGCCGCGCGCCTGCTGGCGGAAGGGTTCAGCGCCCGCGGCATCGGCTACCTCATCCTCTTCGGCGGCATCTCCGTCGCCGTGCTGCTGCTCCTGCTCTGGGCGGCGGAAAGGCTCTTTTACCGCGGCCTGATCGGGCTGTCGGAAATGGCGGCGCGGCGAACAAAGCTGTCCGCCGCCGCGCTGGCCGAACGCTTCGCCCGGCGCCGCCACGACTGGCAGGCCATCCTGCTGCGCGAGTGGCGGCTGATGAACCGCACCCCCATCTTTCTCCTCAACGGCATCCTCTCGGTGGTCCTGGTGCCGGTCATGCTCTTTTTCATGGTGCGCAGCGGGGCCGGCTCCGCCTCGCTGGCCTTCCTGAAGCTCCTGGGCTCGGGGGACCGCAGCGCCGAGATCCTCTTCAGCGCGGCCTTCTTTATCGCCTGCGGCTGCCTGAACGGCACCGCCTCGTCGACCTTCTCGCGCGAGGGCAGCAGCTTCTGGATCTCCAAGGTGATCCCGGTCGCCCCCTGCCGCCAGGTGGCCGGCAAGTTCCTCCATTCCTACCTGGTGGCCGTGCTCGGCGTCCTGGGCGGCATGGCCGCCGCCCGGCTGGCCCTGGGCCTGAGCTGGCAAAGCGTGCTGCCGGCCGCGCTGCTGGCCCTGGTCGCCGGCGCGTTTCTCACCGCAATCAACATGGCCGTCGACCTGGCCCGGCCGCTGCTCACCTGGACCAACCCGCAGCGGGCCATCAAGCAGAACCTGAACGTGCTGCTGGCCATGGCGCTTGACGCCGGCTTCGTCTACGCCTTCTACCGCCTCTTCGTCATCCTGCGCCGGGCCGGCCTGGACGGCAGGCAACTGATCCTGGCCATGCTCGCCGCGACGGCCCTGGCCGCGGCCGCGGCGCTTTTTTTCCTTGGCCGCATCGCCGCCCGGCGCTACGCGCGGATCGCGGCATAAAGAAGCGAGATCTGACTTTTACCTTCAACCTGTCCCTCTACCGTCGTGCTTCAAGAGGAGGTGGAGAATGAAAAAATTCATTTTGGCGATCGCCCTGATCTCGCTTTCAATGGTCCCAGCGCTCCAAGCCCAGGGCAAGACCATCACAGGGGTGGATCCCGATGGCGGAAAGATCAAGGTTTGGGGATTTGTCAGATATAATATGAATAATCAATGGTTCCGCAACGACCTCAGCGTCCAGGTTTGGCTGAGTTACAGAGGCGAACCGCTGAACGGCGCAGTCGTCCGCATCGGGGACAATATATTGCCGGACCGTGGCCGCGGTTGTTACAGCAAGCTGCTGATCGATGTGAAGTACCGGGTCGGGGACAGGTTGGATTTTTCACTCGAGTTTCCCGAGGCATCCGCCAGGCTGGGTTCCGCGCCGCCTTTCACCGGCCGGAGGAAAATGGCCGCCTACACGATCGAGAACACCATTCAATGGCTGCTCCCGGCAGCGTCGCAGGTGATCGACCTGCCCGCTTATGCGCGGACGGGCATCCCCTTCCGTTGGAACCACACCGGCACGCCGGCCACGGGCGCCTTATCCATTGAAGAGGAGGGCATCCGCGTTTATACTAAATCCGTGACCGGCGAGGAGCTTGTCGTCCCGGTCGGGGCATTGCAGCCGGGGAAGGCATATGCCTCTTGCCTGAAGGATGAAAAGCATTATTTCAGGGTGGATGGCCTGTTCTCCCCGCGCTCCGAGATCGAATTCATTGTCAGCTGCGTATCCTTGTTCAGCACTGCCCCGGCCAAGTGATCATGTGACCTGATTTCTTTTTGTATTCCGTTAACCGAACACCGTACAGCGGATTCCCCTACCCCGCCCTCTGCATCTCCGCTTCGGGCTTGCGGGCAAGCAACTGCCTCACGAAACTAGGCGTCTCGGGATCGTTCAGGCACGACTCGCCGTAGAGCTCCACGTAGTTCACCGCCATGCGCCGCAGGTCGTCCAGGTCGGCGATGCAGTCGCTCCCTTCCACCCTGGCCGCGAAGAAGAACACTTTCTGCTTTGACATCTGTTGCCTCCTGGCACAATGATAGTATCGCGGGTATGACAAATGATGTCATAGCGGAACGGTTTGTGAATATTGGACTTGGCGTACGGCGCAGGGCGTAAGGCGGACGGCAGAAAAAAAGGCAAAAGTCAGAGAAGAAAGTGTTAGTGATAGTGATAGTGTTAGCAAAGACAATAGAGTGGTCTCCAGTCAAGAATTTCGCTACATTTATTGCTGACAACCAGATTTTTCTCATCTTGTTAATCCGTTCGTCCATTAATACTTTCTTCGTTTGGGTCATTTGGTCAATGGATAATGGTGCTTAGTTGGAATTTGGTGCTTGGGATTTGGAATTTTAATCTTACTGTCTGGTCTCCTGCTACCACTATCACTATCACTACCACTTGGACATCGCTGGAGCTTCTTGCTGCCACTGCCACTGTCACTGATTACTGATCCCTTCTTGAACTTTGGAACAAATCCCCCCCGTGTTTCGTATAGTAATACAGTGAGAAAAACGGGGGGAGGCGGATACCGCTCAACCCACCGTTATTCCACTGGAATTGAACCGAGGTAATTTTACAAGGAGTCAGGCACATGGCCAATGGAAAAAACGGTAAAAAAAAGACGCGCAAGAAGATCATCTGGATCGCCATCGGCGGCATCATCCTGCTGCTCATATTGAAATCGGTGGTCTGCGGCAAGAGGGACCCCGGCATCATGGTGCAGAGCGAGAAGGCCGCCCGCCGCGACATCACGCAGCTCGTGTCCGCCACCGGCATCATCAATCCCGCCTACCAGGTGGCCATCACCCCGGAAGTGACGGGCGAGATCGTCGAGCTGCCGGTCAAGGAAGGCGAGCGGGTCAGGAAGAACCAGCTGCTGATCCGCATCAAGCCCGACTCTTACACCGCCCAGCGCGACCGCGCCCGGGCCAACCTGGAATCCTCCCAGGCCACCCTGGCGATGAAGAAGGTGGAGATGGACTTCATCGCGGCCAACTACCGGCGCACCCAGGAGCTTTTCCGCAGCGGCTATGCCAACCAGCAGGAGCTGGACAAGATGAAGGCGGACCTGGACTCCAGCCGCGCCCAGCTGGAGGCCCAGCAGGGCTATGTCCAGCAGGCGCAGGCGGCACTAAAGGAGTCCGGCGAGAGCCTGAACAAGACGGCCATCTACTCGCCCATGGACGGTACGGTCAGCAAGCTCAACGTCGAGCTGGGCGAGCGCGTGCTGGGCAGCGGCTTCAGCCAGGGCACCGACCTGATGACCGTGGCCGACCTGGGCAAGATGGAAGCGATCGTCGACGTGGACGAGAACGACGTGGTGCTGGTGTCCATCGGCGACACGGCCAAGATCGAGCTCGACGCATTCAAGAATATCACCTACAACGGCAAGGTCACCCAGATCGCCAACTCGGCCAAGACCACCGGCATGGGCACCCAGGAAGAGGTGGTCAATTTCGCCATCAAGATCGCCCTCAGCGACTTCAACCCCCAGGTGCGCCCGGGCATGTCCTGCAACGCCGACATCGAGGTCGAGACCAAGGACAACGTGCTGGCGGTGCCGATTCAGAGCGTCACCGCCCGCTCCGAGGAGGCCGCCGCGGCGGCGACACCGGATTCCAGCCGCGAGCTGATCGTTGGCAAGACCAGCAGGAAGAAGCAGGCCAAGCCCAAGGAGGTCGTCTTCGTGCTGGACAAGGGCACCGTGGCCATGAAAGAAGTCAAGATCGGCATCAGCGACAACGAGTTCATCGAGGTCACCTCGGGCCTGAAGGAGGGCGAGGAAGTGGTCAGCGGCCCCTACCGGGCCATCTCCAGCGAGCTGCAGGACAAGAGCAAGGTGCAGACGGCGCCCAAAGGCAAAGCCGGGAAGGGCAAGAAGAACTGAGGCCGCCAGCCGAGACAACATGAACATCATCAACCTTGAGAACATCACCCGGGTGTACCAGGTCGGCTCCGAGGAGGTCCACGCCCTGGACGGCGTGTCGCTGAAGATCGACCGCAACGAGTACGTGGCCATCATGGGACCGTCGGGATCGGGAAAATCGACGCTGATGAACATCGTGGGCTGCCTGGACACGCCCACGGGCGGCCAGTACGTCCTGAAGGGCACCGACGTCAGCGACATGAGCGACAACCAGCTGGCCGAGGTGCGCAACCGCGAGATCGGCTTCGTCTTCCAGACCTTCAACCTCCTGCCCCGCGCCACCTCGTTCCACAACGTCGAGCTGCCCCTGATCTACGCCGGCGTCCCCGCCGCCGAGCGCCGCCAGAAGGCCGAGCAGGCCCTGGCCAGCGTCGGGCTCAAGGACCGCATGCTGCACAAGCCGAACGAGCTCTCCGGCGGCCAGCGCCAGCGCGTGGCCGTGGCCCGGGCGCTGGTGGTCGGCCCCTCGATCATCCTGGCCGACGAGCCCACCGGCAACCTCGACTCCAGGACCGGCGAGGACATCATGACCCTCTTCCACGAGATCTACAAGCTGGGCAACACCATCATCCTGGTCACCCACGAGGAATACATCGCCAACCACGCCAAGCGCGTCATCCGCCTGCTGGACGGCAAGGTCGAGAGCGACAAGCAGGTGGCGGACCACACCGTTCCCAAGCGGGAGAACTAGCCGTGCGCCATCACCTGTTCGAATGGAAAGAGGGGCTGCTGATCTCCCTGAACGCCATTCGCGCCAACAAGGCCCGCTCGATCCTGACCATGCTGGGCATCGTCATCGGCATCTGCTCGGTGGCGCTGATGGCCACGGCGATCAACGGCATCGACAAGGCCTTCGTGGACGGCATCAGCGCCCTCGGCGCCGACAACCTCTACATCGACAAGTACGCCTGGTTCAGCGACGAGGACTTCTTCCTCATGCGCAACCGCAAGAACATCACCATGGAGCAGTTCGAGCGCTTCGAGAAGCTGGCCCAGCTGCCGCTGGCCGTGGCCCCGACCATCCTGACCATGCACAAGGTGCTCCATGGCGACAACTATGTCGAGGGCACGCTGATGACCGGGACCACCGACGGCTACGTGCGCACCACCAACTTTAACTTCGCGCGCGGCCGGTTCTTCTCCGGACTGGAGAGCAACGGCGCCCGCAACGTGGCCGTGCTGGGCAGCGAGGTCGCCGTTCACCTTTTTGAAAAGCAGGACCCGCTCGCCCAGGAGGTCAAGATCGACGGCATTCCCTTCCGCGTCGTCGGCGTGCTGGAGAAGCAGGGCAGCAACATGCTGGGCAACTTCAACCCCGACAACCAGGTCTACATCCCCATCGGCACGGTGTTCAAGTACTTCCGCCGCGCCCGCGACACCGTGACCGTCGTCGTGCGCGCGCGCAGCACCGAGCTAACCGAGGCCACCAAGGAAGAGGCCATCGGCATGATGCGCCGCGTGCGCGGCCTGCTGTACGACGAGAAGGACGACTTCTCCGTCAACACCCAGGAGGGGCTGACCACGGAATACGACAAGGTCGTGGGCGTCATCAAGCTGGTCGGGCTGTTCATCACCGGCCTGTCGCTGCTGGTGGGCGCCATCGGCATCATGAACATCATGTTCGTGTCGGTCAAGGAGCGCACCAAGGAGATCGGCATCCGCAAGGCCATTGGCGCCAAGAAGCGCACGATCATGGGCCAGTTCCTCACCGAGGCGGCGGTGATCTGCCTGATGGGCGGCCTGGTCGGCCTGCTGCTGGCCGTCGGCCTGAGCATGGTCATCAACAAGTTCCTGCCCACCAGCGTGCAGGTGAACACCATCGTGCTGGCCATTACCATATCGCTGCTGACCGGCATCGTCTCCGGCCTGGCCCCGGCCTGGACGGCGGCCAAGATGGACCCGGTCGAAGCCCTGAGGTACGAATAATGAAATTCTGGGAAGTCCTGAAAGTCGCCTTCGCCTCGCTGCGCGGCAACAAGCTGCGCTCGTCGCTGACCGTGCTGGGCATCGTCATCGGCATTTTCTCCATCATCTCCATCAGCACCGTCATCACCATGCTGCAGAACTCCATCAGCGAGGGGCTGTCCCAGCTGGGCAAGAACACCTTCCAGATCCAGAAATTCCCGGCCATGCAGCAGGGGCGCCTGAGCGACAAGATCCGCAACCGCAAGAACCTGACCATCGAGGAGTACTACCGGCTGCGCGAGATGCTCGACGAGGCCAAGCTGGTCGGCGCCGAGCAGTGGCAGTTCGGCAAGCTCTTCAAGTCGCAGTACGACGAGACGAACGCCAACATCCAGCTGGCCGGCGCCACGCCCGAGGCCATGCTGACCAATGACTGGCAGGTCGCCGACGGCCGCTCCATCAATGCCGACGACATGGACCGCAACCGCCGCGTCTGCGTGCTGGGCGTCGACGTGGCCCGGAAGCTCTTCCCGCGCGTCGACCCGCTGGGCCAGGAGGTCAAGGTCGACGGCATGCGCCTGGACGTCATCGGCGTTCTCGTGACCCGGGGCGCGATGTTCGGGCAGTCGCGCGACGGCTTCGTGGTCACGCCGCTCTCCACCTTCCAGGCCAAGTACGGCAAGACCAGCCGCAGCGTCAACATCACGGTCATGGCCCACAGCCCGGTCACCTACAACCGCACCATCGACGCCGCCATCGGCCACATGCGCACCATCCGCAAGGTGGCGCCGGGAGAGGAGAACGACTTCGACATCTTCTCCAACGAGTCGCTGATCTCCCAGGTCGGCCAGATCACCCAGTACGTGCGCCTGGGCGCCATCGTCATCGCCTTCATCGCCCTGCTGGCCGCCGGCGTCGGCATCATGAACATCATGCTGGTCTCGGTCACCGAACGCACGCGCGAGATCGGCATCCGCAAGGCCATCGGCGCCAAGAAGCGCAACATCCTCTTCCAGTTCCTCGTCGAGGCCGTCACTCTGTGCCAGTTCGGCGGCATCATCGGCATCGTGCTCGGGCTCGGCGCCGGCAACCTGGCCGGCAAGGCGCTGAACGCCGCCCCGGCCGTGCCCCTCGACTGGGTTCTGGCCGGCATCGGCCTCTGTGTGCTGGTCGGCGTCGGCTTCGGCACCTACCCGGCCTGGAAGGCGGCCAACCTCGATCCTATCGAGGCGCTGCGCTACGAATAGCCAGGGGATCGCAGGAAGTCCCCCCGCGAAGCTCGCGCATCAGGCCTTTCGCTGCCTGGACGCGCCTGGACAGTTCGATCACTTTCCTTGATGAACCACACGCTGCGGGAAAGGGATATCGATGCCCTCGCTGCGGAAGGCGGCGAGGAGGCGCTGGCGCAGCTCGCCGGCCACTTCCCACTGCTTGAGGGGCATCGTCTCGCCCAGCACCTTGATGATGACGGCCGACTCTCCCAGGCGCTGCACGCGCAGGAACTGCGGCGGCCGGGTGATCGCCTCGCGCCAGCGCGGGTCGGCGGCCAGCTCCGCTCCCACGCGGTCCACCACGGCGCGGACGCGCCCGATGTCCGAATCGTAGGCGACGCCGACGTCCAGGTTCACCCGCGAGAAGTTCTTCGACAGGTTGGACACCCTTTTGATCTCGCCATGCGGCACGTGGTGCACCGTGCCGTCCAGGTCGCGCAGGGTGGTGGTGCGCAGGCCGATCTCCTCCACCATGCCATCGACGCCGTCGAAGGCGACCACGTCGCCGATGCGGTACTGGTTCTCCAGGATGATGAAAAACCCGGCGATCAGGTCGCGGATCAGGTACTGGCCGCCGAAGCCGAAGGCCAGCCCGATGATGCCGGCGCCGGCCAGGATGGGGCCGATCATCAGGCCCAGTTCCTGCAGGACCATCAGCCCGGCCAGGATCAGGAGGGTGATGCGGGCCACGGCGTTGAAGATGTGGATCAGCGTGTCCTCGCGTTTTTTCTCCGCTTCCGCGGACGAGACCCCGTCCGCAACGACGGCCAGGCGCACCGCCTTCTCGATGAACTTGCGCACGGCCTTGTTCAGCACAAACGCCAGGATGAGGATGACGGCGATGCGCGTGCCGTGGACGTAGAGCCAGGGCAGGATGCCCTTGCCCCAGGCGGTGATCAATTCTTTCATGTGCTTCAGCTCCTGCCCCGATGATAATGCAAGAGCGCCGGGGATGCAAGGCGCTCTGACACCGGGGCGAGGCATAAGGCCGATCGCGGCGCCGGCACGGGGCGCGCGGCGGACGCCGCCGTCACCTACTGGCAGCCGGCCAGGTTCTGCAGCCAGGTCTCAAGCAGCAGGATGCCAGCGGCATCCGCAAGGTTGTTCCCGATCGGCGGCATGCGGAAGACGTCCTGCCGCTTCAGGCGTTGCAGGATGATCGAGCGTTCGGGCGCGCCGGGGGCGGCGAGGCGGGCGCCGGCGATGCCCAGGTCGCCGAGCAGCGGCGCCGCGTCGCAGATGTTCATGGCCGGCAGCGCCGTGTCGAAGCGCAGGTCCATCTCGCCGCGGCCCGTGCCGCCGGGGCGATGGCAATAGGAGCAATTCACGTGCAGGTAGGACTTGGCCCTGGCGTTCAGGCCGGAGTTGCCGTCGGCTGACCGCGGCAGCGCCGGCAGCAGCTCGGGCGGGGCCGGCAGCGGGGCTGCAAGAAGCCCGATGTGCTCGTAGGTCAGCAGCTGGTTGGCGCTGCGGCCGCTGGCGGCATAGGCGAAGGAGCGGTTCAGCTGCACGATCTCAGTTCCCAGGGCGCGCCCGGCGGCGGCGGTATGGCATTGCAGGCATTGGGCGCGGCTGGGATAGGTCCAGTCCCGGCCCTGGACCCTGCGGACCTTGCCCGAGGCCAGCAGCGCGGCGTCGCTCTCCGCTTCATTCCATTCATAGGAATACCCCGCCCACTCGCCGTCGTCATGGCGGATCAGCAGCCGGGTTTCGATCCACCTGCCGTCGAGCAGGAAGTTCTTGACCAGCACGCTGCCGACGGGGAAATCAAGATGGCCCTGGCCGTCGATCGTGATCCGCGCCGGGCCCGGAAGATAGAAAAAACGCTCCTTGGCCGCGCCGTCCGACCAGAACGGCTCCACGACGTCGTAGGGGATAAGGCAGGCCGACGGCCGCTTGGGAGCGCCGGGGTCGACAAAGCCGGTCTGGCTCAACAGGGGCGGGAAGGCCGCGGGACTGCCGCCGGCCGGTGCCAGCCTGGAGATCACGCCGTTATAGGCCAGGACATAAACCTCGCCCGCTCGGTCCTGGGCGAACGCCGAGATATTGCGGCCGCTGGCGGCCAGCAGCCGGCGCAGCGGGTGGCCGTCGGCATCGTGAAAGATCCCCCAGATATTGCCGCTGCAGTAGTCGCCGAAGATGAACACGCCGCGCAGGGCGGGGATGGCGGCGCCATGATAGACAAAGCCGGCGGTGACGGAGCACCCCTCCTGGTGTGGATACTCGACCACGGGGTCGACCAGGCCGCGGGGATCGCAATCGCTGGGCCGGAAGCAATGGGCCCCTTCGCGGATGCGCCAGCCGTAGTTGCCGCCGGGGAGCACGCGGTCGATCTCCTCCCAGCGGTTCTGGCCCACGTCGCCGACCCAAAGGTCGCCGCTGGCGCGGTCGAAGCTCCAGCGCCAGGGATTGCGGAACCCCCAGGCGAAGATCTCCGGGCGGCCGCCGCCCGCGGCGAAGGGGTTGCCGGCGGGGATGGCATAGGGATCGCCGCGGTCGACGTCGATGCGCAGCATCTTTCCCAGCAGGACGTTGCGGTTCTGGCCGTTATCATGAGGGTCCCCGGCCGAGCCGCCGTCGCCCAGGCCGATGTACAGGAAGCCGTCGGGACCGAATGCGATGCCGCCGCCGTTATGGTTATTGAAAGGCTGGGCGACCTCCAGCAGGACCTTTTCGGAGGCGAGATCGATCTGCGCCGGAACTCCGGTCATGCGGAAGCGCGACACGAATGAGGCCAGCCGGCGCGCCGCGTTCAAGCCGGTATAGGAGAGGAACACCAGGCGGTTGTTCAGCCAGTCGGGATGAAAGGCCATGCCCAGCAGGCCGGCCTCGCCCCTGAATACGACCTTCCGGCGCAGGTCCGCGACCGTGCGCGGGAAGAGGCCGTCGGCATTGAAGGCGCGGATCTGTCCCGGCTGCTCCACCAGGTACCAGTCGCCGCTTTCTCCCGGCTCCTGGACCATTGCCACCGGGTACGCGAAAGCGGTATCCGCGAAAACCCTTTCCAGGGTGACACCGGCCGCATCCAGCGGCCGCGCCGGGGCCGGGCATTGGCTTGCCGGCCTGGAATCCAGCCCATACGGCGGAATCTTTTCTTCCCTGGCGCAGGCCAGGAAACCGGCGAGGAGCAGCAGCGCGGCCACGGCGCCGCCGCCGAGAACCGTTCTTGCAACGCGGCGTTTCATGCAGACCTCCTCTGGCCCCACCGGCGCTGCCGGCAAGGTCGATCCGCGCCCGGCGTTATTCCCCGGGCTTGTTCGTGCGGGGAAGAAGGCAGGAGGGGAGCAGCGCAGTTCCTGGAGCGGGCGGCGATCCCGCCTGGGCACAAGGCGATTCTAGGGTCGCAGCCAAGAAAAGTCAAGCGCCGCGATCCTTCATCTAGCGGTCCAGGCCGCCAGATCCATCGTCAACGACGGTCCCCTTTTACTTTTATCCCCCTTTTTGCCAGAATAGACGGATGAAGGATGACCGCCCTGAACGAACCCGAAGTGAACGCTTCCTGAAGGAGAGGAAAAGAACCCGGCATTTCTTCAACCTGACCGCGGTCATCTATCCCCTGATCGAGCGGCACCTGGTCCCGCGCTATGAAGACGCGCTGGCCAGGCTGGACCTGCCGCCGGCCCTGACGGTCCTGGACGTGGCCACGGGCAGCGGCATCCTGGCGGCCGCCTTCGCCCGCCGCGGCCACCCGGTGACCGGGCTGGATTTTTCCCGCCGGCTGTTGAAACGGGCGAGAAAAAAGTTTCCCGCCATCGATTTCGGGGCTTTCGACCTGGTGGAACTGGCGAAAATGCCCGCCAAGAGCTACGGGATCGTTTCCTGCGGCTATCTCCTGCACGGGCTCTCGCCGGAATTCAGGGCGACCATCCTGAAGAACATCGCCCGCATCGCCCGCCACTACGTGGTGGTGTTCGACTACTGCTGCGACGGCGGCTGGTTCGTGCGCCTGATCGAACGGATGGAAGGGCCGCATTACCCGCGGTTCATCGCCACTGGCCGCGAGGCAGAGTTCGCCGGCGCCGGGCTCAGGATCGAGAGATCTTTTCGCACCTCGCCTTTCGGCGACGCCTGGCTCTGCCGGCCGGAGTGATCCGCAGGATTCCCGGGAGGCCCTACCTCTTGGCCTGGGGTTTCCAGGTCTGTCCCCAAGGGAATGTTGCCCAGAGCAGGTTCTGCCTGGGATTGTAGATCACGACATCCAGGCTTGAAGACTTGTAAGGGACAACGCCCTTGTAGAGCAGTTCGAACGAGATATTGTCAGCGAAGTTCTTCTTTCCCTTGGGGAGGCCATCCGGGTTGAAGCCGGCCGGAATGTTTTTGAAATCATTGTTGCCGTTGTTGTTCAAATCGCGAGTAAAACCGCTGATATAGCAGGCATGGGGATAGGCGGGATCAATGAAATAGCGAACCAGGATTTTAGCGTAATCGGCGGCGACCTTGACGGGATTGATGCCCTGGATAGCGAAGCGCGTCCACTCGCGTCCCCAGGCGAAGGTCCTGGAGCACAGGGGCCCGGAGGCGTCGAAGATCACCACTTCGATGCTGGAGGAAGCGAAGGGCTTGAGTCCGAGATAGTGCAGGTCGATGATGACATCCTCACTGTAGGACTGCTCGCCCTTGGGCACGCCTCTCCTCTTGCCAGCCGGCGTGAGCTCGAAGTCGGCCATGGCGGCCCGGCTCGGCACGTAGGCGCCGATCTGGCAGGATTGAGTCGTCGCGGGGTCAATGAAGTATTTCACCTGCAGGCGCACCCGGCACGGGTCGCTTTTCCACGCCTGGATGGCGTCAATGCGGAAAGCGTGCCCCGTGGGCTCGGTTTTTTCCCGGCGCTGGGGCGAGCCGGCCCGGGCCAGGCTGGCGCAGACGGCGGCAAGCAGAATAAGCATAAGCATCTTTCGCATCTTTTCCTCCTGAAATATCGCCTATAGGATAAGTGATCGGGGGGGAATATCTCACTTGCCCCGGATCGGGCACTGGCGGCGAGCCCGGGCGCGACCCACATGAGATATTCGCTCCCTTTCTTATATTCATGCTTGAAGACAAGGGAGGGACCCATGAAAAAGCAAGTCATCATCGCCGTGATCCTGGGGCTCGCCGCAGCGGCCGCCTGCGCGCAGAGCGCCAAGCTGACCGCGCCGAAAGCGGGCGAAGCCTGGGCGCAGGACGCCCCACAGGCGATCACCTGGACCTGGAACGGCGCCGCCAGCATCAAGCTGATGCTCTTCAGCCAGAGCGGCGGCAGCATCGGGGCCATCACATCGGGGCTGGCCCTCAACGCCGGTTCCTTCACCTGGACGGTCGGCACCCTGGAAAACGGGAAAAAAGTCCCGGCGGGAAGCGACTACAAGGTCCGCATCCTGACCGTTCCCGACAATACGCTTCTCGCCATCGGCCCGGCTTTTTCCATCATCGCGGCGGCGCAGCCCGGGCAGCCGACGCCGCCGGCCGTCAATATGGTTTACATGCCAATCACCCATATCGCCGTCATCCCCCCCCAGGCGCCGGCCGCGCCCACCCCGATCGTCTTCAGCCTGCCAGGCAATAACGATGTCTGGATTCCCCTGAAACCCTATACGATGAAATGGTCCTGGACCTATCCCTTTGTGTCCCAGAATGAGTCAAACTCCTGGATCAAAAATTGTCCGGGCTTCCCGATGGACGCCTGGATCATCCCGACAGCCTCCCCCGCGCAGAAGATCCCGCTCTTCAAGGAATTCTGCTGCAAAAAAAGCGGGCTCAATTGGGTAGTGACGGTCTCGGGCACCTACGAGGGGATCGTTCCCAATCTGGCAGCGGGAAGCTATTTCGTCAGGGTGGCCCGTTCGGACCAGCCTGGATTCTACGGCGACAGCCCGGCATTCTCCGTCAAGTCCACCCTGGCCGCGGATACGGCCTTCCTCGGGCCCGACGCGGGACAGGGGCAAGTGGATATCGGCCTCACCGATATCTTTTTTGACGCGCAGGGAAACCTATTGCTGAAGATAAAGAACCTGGGCGACGCCTTTCTCGATCAATACAATAATGTTTGCCAGGTCAGTTACCAGATCACCCCGAGCGGAAACTACACCATTCCCGGCATCCAGTTAAAAGGCGACAGTATGTTTCGTCTCATCGCCAAGGCCAATGGGGAACAGAGCGAGGTTTTTCTGAAGTGGGGAGGGTATGCATTCAGCGATGAACTGCTGGACGATGCCAAGTTCATTCCCGCCAAGACACGGCCGTTCACCGTGTTCGTGAAGGTAACGTTTCCGAATGACAGCAACCCTGGCAACAACTGGCTGACCAAGAAACTGTGCATGATACAGGCCGCGGACATCGGGACCAGAGGCGAGATCCAATTCAGTTTCAGCCCCAAAGACAAGCTGTACATCGCCCGAGGCACCAGCAATCAAATCCATCAGGGGAAATTGAAGTGGCTCCCAGGGGATACGTGCGAGGCGGAGCTGGAAGTCGACATCTGGAATTACGGCAGCGTCGCCCGAACCTTTGACTGCTGGCTCTATGTGGACAACTTGCCCGGTCAATTCCTTTCCAAGCTGAGCCTGCTGCCGGGCGAAAAAACAACCTGGAAGCAGATGGTGAAGATCAAGCTCCAGCCGCGCTGCGGAGCTCACCGCATCGTTTTCATCGCCGATCCGGCCGAAGCCAACAATCCGCCCTATCCTGATTCCCACCTGAACAACAACATTCCCGTCACCTTGAAGATCATTTGCGGCGGCACGGTCACGGGATCGGGATCATAAAAAGGCCTGGACGGCTGAACGCTGCGCCTGCCCCGCTCTTGTCCCCCGCAGCGGAGAGCTGCCCATTGTTTGACTTCTCATGGCGATCTCTTCTATGATGGCAAGCATCACTCCAAGGAAAAGTCAATGAAAGGCATGGATAGAAAAGACTACGAGCCCCCTGATGTGACCGCCAGGCTAGGCTGGAAATACCACCACCTGGGCATCCCGACCCGCGAGGCCCGGCCCGGGGAGGTCCACCTGCCCCGCCTGAAGATGCACGTCTCGGGATTCAGCACCAGCCCCTTCGGCATCGAGTGGATGAGGTTCGACGACGACTGCCCGTTCGCCGAGATCGTCAAGACCGTGCCCCATGTCGCCTTCGCGGTAGACGATCTCGACCGCGAGCTGGCCGCGTGCGGGCTGGAGGTGCTCTGCGAGCCCGGCGCCCCATCGCAGGGGGTGCGCGCGGCCATGGTCCTGCACAATGGCGCCCCCATCGAACTGATCGAGTTCAAGGGCCGCTGAACTCACGGCGACGGACCCGCCCATTCATCTGAGCTCCAGGATCGCCGCCGGACGCGGATCAAGTCGAGACGATCTCTTTTTCCGACCTTTTGCCGCTGAGGAAATCCAGGTCGATGCGGCCGATGAGCACCCGGGCCAGCGAGGCGGCGTGGACCTGCGCGGCCATGACCTTGTCAGGCTCGCCCTCCAGCTGGCGGATCATCACCGCCAGGGCGTGCCGCTTCTCCGCCTCGCCCTCGACGAAGCTCACCCGGCCGCGGAACTGGACGCTGGCGAACCGGTGATCGCAACGACCGTCGGCATAGCCGAGGTCGACGATGGCCTGGCCCCAGACGCGATTGTTGGCGCGCAGGATGTCGACCTTTTTCCCCTCCCGGGCAGAATGGAAGTAGATGGCATTTCCCGTCTCGTCATAGCCGTGGCTGAGGGTGACCAGGTAGGGCTCGTCGCCGCAACACATGGCGACGGTGACATACTTGGCCCCGGCCAGGATGGCCTTCATCTTCACCGGGTCCCTGATCTCCTTTTCCTTCCTGCGCAGGTCGTGATACCCTTCCATTCCCCTTTCTCCTATCGCCAGTGGGCGCTCTTACGCCGCACCAGCAGGATCAACGCCGCCATAGCCGCCATCACGCCGGCCATGATGTAGACCCAGGCGTTCCTTGTGCCGAGAGAGTTAAGCACGACGGCCACAACGGCCGCCGCCAGGAAGACTGCGCTCAGGACCGCCATCTGTACGGGACGCAGCCGCTGCTTCGCCTCGGCGCTGGTGAAGAATTCAAATGCGCCGATGCCCAGGTAGCAGGCGCCGATGAAGAACATGAAATACGGCATGCGCGCGCTCTTTTCCAGCAGCACGAAGCCGACCAGGATGAGGGAGACCCCCTCGGCGACATGAAAGAGCGCGGTGAAGTTGGCGACCTTCCTCGCGAAGCGGCGGTGGAAAAGGGCGCCGAGGATGATGAAGGCGCCGGCGGCGAACAGGCAGACGACCGTGAGCGGGTGGCGGCTGAAATGCTCCGCCTTTTCGACCCCCTTGAAGAACAGGGCGAATCCGATCAGGACATGGGAAACCGTCTCCATAATGGCCTTGCGCCCGGCGGGCATGGAAGGTCGCGGCATGCTGTTCTCCTGCTCCCGGGGCGGCTACTGCTTCACCAGCTCGACGCGCCGGTTCCTGGCACGGCCGGCATCGCTGTCATTGGACGCGAGCGGAGCGAACTGGCCGCAGCCAAAGGAGCGCAGCCGCGCCGGCGCTATGCCATGTTCCCCGACCAGCGCCTTGAGGACCGCCTCGGCGCGGTCCTGTGAAAGGGCGATGTTGGCTTCCACCCCGCCCTGGCTGTCGGTGTGCCCTACCACGAAGAGCTTGAGGGCCGGCTGCCCCTTCAGCAGCTTGGCGATCTCGGCGATGGCCTGGGCGGACTCGGGCTTGATCTGCGACTTGCCCGAATCAAAGTAAATGCCGTAAACGGCCACGTGGCCGGTGGCGTTGATGTCGCTGGCCATGGCCGCGGCATCGGCGACGATGTCCTGGGCCATGGCGGCTTTCTGGATGATGAACAGGGCATAACCGCTGGTGAAATCGGTCCGCAGCTCCACCCAGATCTCCAGGCCCTCGCGGCTGAGCTTGAACGTGCTCCTTCCCTTTTCGCTCCAGAGGACCTCGCCACCCTGCTTCTGGACGGCATTCTCGAAGTTGCGCTGTATCTGGAGCTCACTGGGCTTTGAAGCGAGAGTGTTCTGCGGGCGATAGGCGATCTTCCAGTACTGGCCTTCGAACAACTCGGTCTTGCCCTTGCCGACGACGAACGAGTAGGCCTCGAACTGTTTTTGCTGGCAGGAGTATATCCAGTAATCCGGCATCCTCGTGAAGGCCGGATGGTCCTTGCAGTTGCCGGAATCCTTCTGCTGGGCGGTCACGCTCAGCGTCATCAGGCATATCAGGAGTCCCAGTAGAAGCAGCATGCTTTTCTTCATCGTCACTCTCCTTGCGAAGGGATACTCTCGCAAAAAATCCGGAAGGAGTCAAGGCCGGCGCCTTCACTTCACGGCCCGGTAGACCGAGCAGCCGCCGAAGCTCAGCGGCTGGAAGAAATACAGGATGACCGCGACGCCGCCCAGGGCCGGGACGCGGAAGATCTCGGACAGCCCTGCTCGCTTTATATCACTTTTTGTGGAAATGTGAATATTATTCAGGAGACACTCGTTGCCGTTCGCGCCATTTCCAATCAGGATCTAGGGCCTCAAAAACAGCTTTGAACATCAGCGTGTGGAAATCGCCGAAAAAAGGCCGATAGACTGTTGTGCGCTGGCGCTCTCCAGATATTGCACAAGCATGTTACGTGAAGAAATCCTATATGATTATGTTTTCCTGATTACTCATGCTGCAAAAGGGTTTGCGGGGCCTCAGCGGGAAATTGCTTTTTTTTTCACGTTTTTGCAGAAATTTTCCGTAAATAAACCTGAAAATCATGAATACCCGGCCCTTGCGCTCATCTGCAGGCGGAACCGCGCAAGCGGGTCGCATGGCCTGTCGCTCCGGGAGAAAAAGCGGGCGCTCATGGGGATCTCAAGCAACTTTTATTGCGGCGAAAGCAACGGCAGGCGGATTGACTTGCCCGGGGAGATTCCCCTATAATGCCTTGAAAGCCATAAAATAAAACTGGAGCCCCGGCAAAATGGAAAGCTTTTTTACGTTCCTGGAAAAACGCGTGAGCGACAGTTCATCGCTGCTGTGCATCGGCCTTGACCCGCACATTTCCGATCTGCCCTCGCCGAACGCCGATGGCGCCGCCGCTTTTTGCCTGGGCCTGATCGAGCGCACCGCCCGCTATGCTGCCGCATTCAAGCCCAATGCCGCCTTTTTCGAGCAGTTCGGCGCTTCCGGCTGGATGGCGCTCCAGCGGGTCATCGAGGCCGTCCGGGAGCAATCACAGCGCCAGGGCTCGCTGATCCCCGTCATCCTCGATGCCAAGCGCGGCGACATCTCCTCGACCGCCGAGGCCTATGCCAGGTCGGCGTTCAGCACGCTGGGCGCTCACGCCATCACCCTCTCGCCCTACCTGGGACGCGACTCCGTCGAGCCCTTCCTGGCCGCCCCGGAGAAGGGGGCCTTCCTGCTGTGCAAGACATCCAATCCCGGCGCCGCCGACCTGCAGGACCTGACGGTCGCGGGCACGGGCGAACCGCTGTATCTGGCCGTCGCCCGCCTGGCCCAGGCCTGGAACTCGAGGGACAACGTCGGCCTGGTGGTCGGCGCCACGCAGCCCGATGCCCTGTCCCGGGTGCGGCAGGCGGCACCGGGGATGTGGTTCCTGGCGCCGGGGGTCGGCGCCCAGGGCGGTGACCTGGAGATCGCGCTCCGGGCCGGGCTGCGCCGCGACGGTCGCGGGCTGCTGCTGCCGGTGTCGCGCGCCATCTCGCGCAGCGCCGATCCCGGCAAGGCGGCCGCGGAGCTGCGCGACAAAATCATCGAGATCCAATATCATCTGACTTGATCAAAGGCATGATCTAGACTGAAGTTCGACGTTCGACGTTCGACGTTCGATGTTTTCGGAGCGGAGAATTCAGCGATCTTGTTATGTTCAAAGTTAAAGAAAATGGCATTCGCTCGAACCCTTTGCAGTTTTTCTTGTTTCTTCAACATCGAACAGCGATATTCGAACGTCGAACCTGCCTTAATCTCCTGAACGTCGAACATCGAGCATCGCACTTCGAACAGACATTCAATTTATTACATCCATGTGTTACACTGAACAGCACTGCGATCCCTGGAGGTGCTCCATGTGGAAGGATGATCTGGAAAAGCGCTTTCCCGTGCTGATGAAGGTCCTTTACGCCCTGGCGGCCATGGCCCTGATCCTGCTGGCCTTCAAGGTGGCCTTCGCCTACATGATGCCCTTCGTGATCGCCGCCCTGATGGCTTCGGCCATGGAGCCCTGCGTGCGTTTCCTGGTGAAGCGCAAGCTGCCGCACAGCGCCGCCGTCGGCATCGCCATGGTCGTCTATTTCGGGCTGCTTTTCACCGCCGGCTTCCTCGCGGTCGCGCGCCTGATCACCGAGATCATCGACCTTTCAAGCAACATTCCGGAGTACGGCCGCACCATGAGCGCGGCATTCAACAGCCTGGCCGAATGGGGGAAACGGATATACCATCAGTTGCCCAAGGAGGCCGCCGGGCCGCTGCAGGACTCGATCCAGTCCCTGGCCGGCCACCTGACCGAATTCCTGACCTCGCTGGCCGGCTCGGTCATCAGCGTGCTCACCGCGCTGCCGGAGATGCTGATGTTCGCCATGTTCACCATCATCGCCACCTTCTTCGCGTCCCGCGACCGCCATGTGTTCAGGGAGTTCCTCTCCCGGCAGATGGCGCCACCGACCTACGCCAAGCTCGCCTCGCTCAAGAACAGCCTGGGGCGGTCCCTGGCCGGTTTTCTCAAGGCCCAGCTCATGCTGATGGCGATCACCTTCAGCCAGTGCTTCATCGGCCTGAGCCTCATCGGCATCCGCTACGCCCTGGTCATCTCGCTCCTGATCGCCGTCGTCGACATCCTGCCGGTCCTCGGCACCGGCACCGTGCTCATCCCCTGGGCGACGGTCTCCCTGGTCATGGGCAGGACGACCACCGGGATCAGCCTGCTGGCGCTGTACCTGGTGATCATGGTCATTCGCTACATCGTCGAACCCAAGATCATCGGCACACAGCTGGGCCTGCACCCGCTCGTCGCCCTGATGGCCATGTTCGTGGGCCTCAAGGCCCTGGGCGTCGCCGGCCTGCTCCTGGGACCGGCCATCGTCGTCATTGTCCAGGCCTTCATGAAATCGGGATTGCTGCCCCAGGTCAAAGAATAGAGAAAGTTCGAGGTTTGAAGTTCAGGAGATCAAGAAAGGTTCGACGTTCGACGTTCGATGTTCGACGTTGAAGAGAGAAGAATGAACCGCAAAGGCTTCGAACGAAAGCAGTTTTCTTGAACTTTAAAGACATCCAGATCACTGAATTCTCCGCTCCGAAAACATCGAACTTCGAACCTCGAACTTCGAACATCATTCTCTTTCAGGCCCGAGCCGGCCTGGCACTTGCAAATGTTTTTGGGGATATGCTAGACTCAATGCCAGACGAACAGCAATGAAGAGAGAGGGATCGAAGGAAATGGCGAGAATCTCCCGCAAGGATGCCTGCGCCGCGGCAGGGGCATGAAGCCGCTGCAGGTGCTGGACCGGGCCACGCGCCGCTACGACGGGGCGGACGCCGCCATGCGCATGAAGGTGCGGGTGTTCCTGCTGGTCACCCTGCTGATGCTGGCCATCGTCCCCATCCTCATCGCCTACAGCGCCTATACCCAGTCGCACAATCCGGCCCTCGGCTACCGCTTCAACTACGCCGTGCTCGTGCCGGAGGCAGGCGCGTTCCTCCTCTTTCTGCTGGGGCTCATCCTTCTCGTGCACGGGCACTTCACCATAGCGGCGCACCTGATCCTGGTCACGGCCATGCTGACGATCTGGACCGTCATGTTCGTGGACCGCTCGGGCGTACTTTCGAGCATGGACACCATCGTCTTCGTGGCCGGGATGGTCGCGCTCACGCCATTGGCGCTGACCCGGCGCAAATGGGCCATTCTCGCCTACGGCGCGGGCAACCTGGTGCTGCTGGCGGCGTTCGCCCTGGTGGCGCGCGCCCGCTTCGGCCTCACGAGAACCGCCTGCATCGAATACCTCGCCGACAATGCCGTCGCCCTGACATTCATCACCCTGGTCGCCTTGAGCGTCTTCGTCATCAACCAGCGGGCGCTGAAGCAATTGGAGAACGAGCTCGCCGAGCGCCGCCGCCAGGAGGGCGAGAAGGAGCGCCTGCAGGCGCAGCTGGTCCACGCCCAGAAGATGGAGTCGATCGGCCGCCTCGCGGGCGGCGTCGCCCATGATTTCAACAACCTCCTGACCACGGTCATGGGCAACACCAGCATGGTGATCACCAAATTGGGGGCCGAGAACCCCGCCGTCCCCCGTCTCAAGGACGTCATGCGGGCCGGCGAAAGCGCCGCGGCGCTCACCCGGCAGCTCCTGGCCTTTTCGCGCCGCCAGGTGACCGAGCCGCGGCCGATCGACCTCAACAGCCACATCGAGGGCATCGCGCCGCTGCTCTCGCGCCTGATCGGCGAGAACGTCCGCCTGGTCCTGAAGCTGGGCCCGGGAGCCGCCTCCATCATGGCCGACCCGGGCCAGGTCGAACAGATCGTGATCAACCTGGTGGCCAACGCCCGCGACGCGATGCCCGCGGGCGGCCGCATCGTCATCGAAACGCGCAGGCAGCGCATCGACAGCCCGCCGCCTCTGACCCTTCCGATCATGAAGCCGGGGGAGCACGTGGTGCTCTCCGTCAGCGACAACGGCATCGGCATCTCCGCCGACGATATCCAGCACATCTTCGACCCGTTCTTCACCACCAAGCCCGTCGGCAAGGGCACCGGACTCGGGCTGGCCCTGGTCTACGGGTCCGTACAGCAGAACGGCGGCTCGATCGCCGTGCACTCCGTGCCCGGGGAAGGGACCACCATGACGGTCTATTTCCCGCTGGCCGGCAGCACCTCCCGCGCCCGCGCCCCGGAACAGGGGCCTCCCGAGCTTCCCGGCGGCAGCGAGACGGTGCTGCTGGTGGAGGACGACCCGGCGGTGCTCGATTTCGTCACGATGGTGCTGACCAGCCTGGGGTACCGGGTCCATGCCGCCGCCGACGGCGCCGCCGCCCTGGGCGTCATCGGCGCTGCCACGGCCGGGATCGACCTGCTGCTGACCGACTTCATCCTTCCCGACATGACGGGAACGACGCTGGCCGCCCAGGCACGGGCGCGCCGCGCGTCGCTGAAGCTGCTTTTCATGTCCGGGCACGCGGAAAACATCGCCATGGAAGAGGGAGCCGAGGGCAGTTGCGGCCAGTTCATCGCCAAGCCCTTCACCGCGCAGGAACTTGCCCGCAAGATCCGCACTGTCCTTGACGAAAGCTCCTGATGCTCGCCGCCAGGAACAATCAGCGGCAGGATCCGAAAAAAGAATGAGCCTCCATTGGCAGCCATGCATTCGGTCGCTCAGCGTCAGGCCTCCTCATAGATACTTGCACAGGATCTCGATGAGGCCCTTGCGGGTGAACGGCTTGGCGATGCTGTCGGTGAACCCGTAATCCTGCGGCCGCGCCAGGATCGGGTCGCTCGCATAGCCGCTGGCCACGAATACGGGGATGTCCCGGTCCTTTTTTCGGAGTTCGGCGATGGTCTCCCTGCCGCCCATGCCTCCGGAGACGGTCAAGTCGAGTATCACCGCTGCAAAGGGTGCGCCCCTGGCCACTCCGGCGTCGAAGATGCGCAGCGCCTCCGCGCCGTCGGCGGCCAATACCGCTTCATAGCCATGATGCTGCAGCATGGCGCCGATGGTCTCGCGCAGCATGGCCTCGTCGTCCATGACCAGGATGCGGCCGGAGCCTTCAACCTGCCTTGGCGCGCTTTCCGGGGCGGATAGCGATGGCCGATCGCAAGCCAGCAAAAAAATGTGGAATTGGCTGCCCTTCCCCGGCTCGGACTCCGCCTGAATGAGGCCGCCATGCTGGCCGATGATCGAGAAGCTCGTCGCCAGGCCCAGCCCGCTGCCCTGCTGCTTGGTAGTGAAGAAGGGATCGAAGATGCGCGACAGGTGCTCGCGCGGAATGCCCATCCCCTGGTCGCGGATGGATAGGCGGACGTACCTTCCCGGCGCCAGTGCCGGGGATTCCCCTTCGCCGATCGTGACGTTGCGTGCCGTCACCGTGACCAGGCCGCCCGCGGGCATGGCCTGCTGGGCATTGATCAGGATGTTGTCGATGACCTGGGCGATCTGGTCGGCGTCATAATTGCTTGCCCAGAGTCCGGCCTCGATGTCCAGCGTGCAGGAGACCCGGGAGCCGCTGCAGGCGAAGCTCACGGTCTCACTCAGGAAATCCTCGAGCAGCGCCACTTTGCGCACCGGGGCCCCACCCTTGGCGAAGGTGAGCAGCTGCTGGGTCAGCGCCCGGGCCCGCCCCATCGTCTTGAGGGTCGCGTCGAGGAAAGCCTGCTCCTGCTGTCCGTGGGAGACGGCCCGCGCCATCTCGAGGTTGCCGTAGATACCGCCCAGAAGGTTGTTAAAATCGTGGGCGATCCCTCCGGCCAGAATGGCCAGCGAGGACAGCTTTTCCGTCCTCAGCATTTCCGCCTCGGCGCGCTTCTCGAGCGTGATGTCTCGCAGGTGCTCCACGATGCCCTTCAGGTTGCCGTACTGATCGAAAATGGGATAGGAACGGACATCGAGCCAGATTCCCAGCGACTCGACGAACTTCTCCAACTGGGCGGGTTTCCGGGTCCGGTAGGTCTCGGAAGTCGCACACTGCACGCAGGGGGCCGCTTGACCGATCAGCTCGTAGCATTTCCGGCCTTGGACGCCATCGGCATCCGTATTCAAGAAACGGTATCCCGCTTCGTTATAGCGGATGATGCCGTGTTGCATGTCCTGAATGCCTAGGATGTCCGGCACCGCGTTGAAGACACTGGCACTTAGCGCCTGCGCCTCGACTGCGGCATCGCGCGCCGCCTTCTGGCCGCTGACATCAGTGAAGAAACCGATGATGCAGCGCATATTCTTCAGGACCAGCCGTGCGCCGCTGATATCGGCCCAGAAGCGGCTGCCGTCGCGGCGCTGACAGGGCACGGCCGCGGCCAGTTTGATGTCGCCCCGGTAGAATGCCTTGAAACTCTCGCGGACCGTGGTGCGGTCCTCGTCGGGGTGGAGATCATCCAGGGTCAGCCGCAGCATCCCCTGCGGCGATTCGCCAAACATGCGTCCCGCACTCGCGTTCGCATAGCGTATGCGGCCGCCGCCCTCATTGACGATGATGACGCCTTCGATGGCCCCATCCAGTATGGCGAGGGCCAGATCGCAGGGACCGCTCATTTCGGAGGCCGGTGGACGGTTGCGAGCGGGCGACCCCGATCCCGTGGCCGATCCTTTGCGCCGAGAAGGCGCACCCCTCCCGTCGCCCGCGCGCTCTATTCGCTTCATTTTTTTCATCGCCATGCCTTCCCCCGTTGCGCCGTTCATCGGCTACGAGCGCTTCGCACGCGGTCCCAGCCCCGGAATGAACCATAGTATTCCCATCCGCGCTCCCGCTGTCAAGCCGGGAAATACCCGACCCTAGCCTTCAGGAAAGCGCATGCGGTCGCCGGCATGGAACGTCCACTCGGGCGTGACCAGCTCGGTCGCGAAATCGGCAGCGTACCAGGGGCTCAGGGCGGCATCGCCGGGATTTTGCAGCACCTGGATCTCCTGCGCCGGTATGTAGCTTTGGGCCAGGAGGAATATTCGCCGGCCGTTCCGGCTCTCCACGGCGACGTCAACGACGAGGACCGCGTGGCCGGGATGCCCTGGCTGGATGAAGACATCGCCGACGCGCAGGTCATCCCCGGGAACGGCCGCAAGCTCCCTGGCCAGCGACGCCGTGCCGGCGAAGGCGAAAACCGTCTCCAGGTAGCGCCAGAAGGAGCGGCGGCCGTTTCCGGGCGCGCCGCCCGCGACCCAGCGCGCATCGTTGCCGCGCACCGCGATGCGCTCGCCGCGGCGCCAGCGGGAATACTCGGCCAAAAAACCGCTGGTGAAGCGGAAGCGGATGTCGTCATAGCGCCGCCGGGAGAAAAGGTAATCGGCCCGCAGGCGGATGACGGCGTCGGCGCACTGGTGCAGGTCGCGGGTCCCGATCGGCAGGTCGACGACGGCGGCATAGACGCCGTGACCGGGCTTGTCGCGGCCATCGAAGAGCCTGACCACGGCACCATGGGGCTTCAGCGGCAGCTGCCGCAGGTACGCGGCAAAGGAATCCCCGGCCGCGTCTTCCCGCTCATAGCCGGCGGGCGGCACGAAACGGGTTTTGAGAATCATGCCCAGCGGCTCGACGCGGCCATTCGACTCCTGCGCCTGGACCGCCAGAGCCAGAAAGAGCAGAAACAGAATGACGACGCTCCAGGGGGCATATGCCACGGACATCATTTTCATCTTCACCCTACACCTTCCGCCATACACCTTACGCCGAGTACTTCTCAATACCACCCTAATCCCACTCGAACACGTAAGCGCTCAGATGCGTCGTATCGTTCAGCTTGGCCAGGACAAAGCCGCGCAGCGGGTCGTGCAGCAGCATGGTGACCGAGGCGTTGTCCAGGTGGAACTTCCAGAACCACCTGCTCCCCAGCCCGAGGGCCTCGGCCAGCAGGCACTTGATGACCGAGCGGTGCGAGACGACCGCGATGCGCTCCTCGCCGGCGGCGGCCAGCAGGCGGTTGAACGCCCGGGCGCGCGCCTTGACCGCGGCCAGCGACTCGCCGCCCGGGAAGGACATGCGCTCGGGCTCCTCGAGCCAGCGCCGCCAGAGCTCCGGCTCCTCGGCAGCGATCTCCTTTTTTTTTCGCCCCGACCAGCCACCGAGGTCGAGGTTGTTGACCAGCTCCTGGAGCTCGATGGCCCGGCCGGGAAAGCATGCCGCGGCCGTGGCCGCGGCGCGCCGCAGCGGCGAGGAAAAGACGCGCTGCACCTTGAGGTCGGCGAAATGGGCGCGCAGCTCCTCCGCCTGTTTCAGGCCTTGCGGGCTCAGCGGCACCTCGCCGCGGCCGCGGAAGACGCCCTCGCGATTGGCCTGCGTCTCGCCGTGGCGGATGAGATAGATCGTCTTCATGCCGTGGCAATGTAGGGCAGCGGGCTGCGGATGGTGATGCGCCGGCGGCCCCCCGCCTCGGCCTCGATGGTCACGGCGACGGCGTTGGCCAGGGCAAAATAGCCGGCATCGAGGTACTGCGCCCACTCGACCGCCAGCACCCCGGCGCCGAGGCACTCGTCGACCGGGTTCTCCAGCGCTTCCGGCATCGTGCCCAGGCGATAGAGGTCGAAGTGATAGAGGTCGAACTTGCCGCTGTAGAGGTTCATCAGCACGTAGGTGGGGCTGACCACCTCGGCGGGGGGGATGCCCAACGCCGCGGCCAGCCCCTTGATGAAGACGGTCTTGCCGGCGCCGAGCTCGCCGCTGACCAGGACTACCTCGTCGCCGCGCAACGACCCGCCCAGGCGCTCGCCCAGGGCATAGGTCTCCTCAGGCGCCGAGGAAAGGAGAGCGGAAGCCATTGGCCTTCAGGAAGCTCTTCGGGATGAAGCGGATGATGTCGCCGGCGGTCAATCCCGCCTCGCCGATCTCGCGGGCGGCCAGGTCCCCGGCATAGCCGTGCAGGAAAACGGCGGCGGCCAGGATGACATCCATGGCATGCCTGGGGTAATGCTGGGAGATGAGGCCGGCGATCATGCCGGCGAGCACGTCGCCGCTGCCGGCCGTGGCCATGCCGGGGTTGCCGCTGGGGTTGACCCACACCCGGCCCTGGGGGGAAATGGCCAGCGTGTGGTGCCCCTTGAGCACGAGGTAGACGCCCTGGCGCACGGCGAATTCGCGGCCGCAGCCCAGGCGGTCCTGCTGCACGTCCTTCACGGCCTTGCCGGTCAGGCGCGCGAACTCGCCGGGGTGCGGGGTCAGCACCAGCGGCCGCTGGTTGCGGCCGCGCAGCAGGGCGGCCTGGCCGTCGAGGACGTTGAGGGCGTCGGCGTCGAGCACCAGCGGCGATTTCACCTTCTGCAGCAGCGCCGCCACCATGCGCAGGGTGTCCGGGTTCTCGCCCAGCCCCGGGCCGGCGAGGACGCAGGAGAAATCATCCAGCCTGGCGACGATCTCCTCGGGCTTCTTGTACGGCAGGGTCATGATCTCGGGATGGGCCAGGACGGAGAGGTCGCGGTTCTGGGGCGGGACGGCGGCGGTGCTCAGGCCCGCGCCGCTGCGCAGCACGGCGTAGGAGGCGAGGATGCCGGCACCCGGCTTCTCCGTCGAGCCGGCGATGACCAGGGCGTGGCCGAAGTCGCCCTTGTGCGCGGCCCGCGGCCGCCGGGCCAGCAGCGGCCTGAGGTCGGACGGCTCGGTCATGTGAATGAAGTATTCCTCGCCGTTCTCCAGGTCCCTGGGAATGCCGATGTCCACGACACGGATGCGGCCGCAATCGGGGCTGCCGTCGGGATGCAGGTGGGCCCATTTCAAGGCGTGCAGGGCGGCGGTGACCCGGGCGCGGACATGGATGCCGGCGGCGGGGGCGAAGCTCTCCCCCATTCCCGAGGGAATGTCCACGGCGGCGACGGGCAGGCCCGAGCGGTTGACCGCGTCGAAGGCCTCGGCGAACAGCCCGGCGGTCACCGGCTTCTCCAGCCCGGTGCCGAAGACGGCGTCGACCAAAAACGTCTCGTGGGCGGCGCAGGCGGCCAGCGCCTTCTTCAACGCGGCCGCCGAGGAAACCGCCTCGGGCGGCAGGCCCGCCTCCAGCAAGCGCTCGTAGTTGGCCCGCGATTCAGGGCCGAGATCCTGCGGCCGGGCCAGCAGCAGGACGCGCACGCCGTAGCCGCGGTCCTGCAGCAGGCGGGCGATGGCCAGGCCGTCCCCGCCGTTGTTGCCCTTGCCGGCCAGCACCAGGCAGCCGGGATAGCGGTTGCGGGGAAAGACCTCGGCGAAATAGTCGCAGCAGCCGGCGGCGGCGTTCTCCATCAGGACGCTGGCAGGGATGCCCCGGCCGGCGATGGCCGCGCGGTCGATCTCCCGCATCCAGGAGTTGAGCAGGATCTTCATCATGCCCCTTTTTTCTGTTTCGCCTTTTTATCCTTTTTGCCGCCGTTCTTGGCCGGCTCCGCCGTCTCTTTATTGACGATCTGGTCGAGCTGGCTGGCGAAGAGCCCGCCGAAGCCGCCCTCGTCCTTGTAGGCCACCTTGACCTCCTTGACCGGCTCCTTCTTCACTTCCGCTTCCTTGCCGCCGGCCGTTTCGATCAGGTCCTCCTGCAGGATCTGCTTCTTGATCTCGTCGAGCTCGATCTTCTCCTCCAGGATCTTTTTCTGCCCTTTCTTCGCCGTCTTGGCCGGCTTCTCGGGCTCGACCTTGCGCTTCTGCTTCTTCACCGCCTCGGGCTTGACCGGGGGCTCGGCAAACGGCGCCGCCGGCTTGGGGAACTCATCCTTGGCGTAGGCCTTGCGGGCGGCCCGCGGCGGGGCGGCGCTCTCCTGGGCGGCGAACGCCGCCTCGGCGCGGCGCTGCGCCTCCTTCTCCTCCTGCAGCTTCTGCTTCTGCCACATCTCTTCCTCGCGCTTCTTGCGCCGTTCCTCGCGTAGCAGGCGGATCTCCTCCTGGGCCTTGAGCTCCTCCTCGTGCTGCAGCTTGCGCGACTCCTCGCGCTTGCGCTTCTGGTCATCGACCAGCCCCTGGCGGCGCAGCTTCTCCTCTTCCTCGATCTCGAGGACGGCGTCGGAGTCGAGGTAGAAGACCCCGGCCAGCTTCTCCGAGGGGATGAACTCGGGGTTGCTGAGGATGATCTCCTCGACCGTGCGCAGGTCGACGGGAGCGATCAGGTCGAGGATATGGTAGAGGCGCAGGATATGGATCTCGTAGTTCTTCTCGCGATTGCCGAACTCCAGGAAGACCTTGTGGAACAGCTTGTTGTAGCTTTCGGCCTTGCGGAACTCCTCCAGGCGGTCGGCCAGGGTCTGGAAGACCTCGGTCTCCAGGAAGAGCGACTTGTTGGGCGCGACCGTCGAGGCGACCTTTTCGCCGTTGGCCATGAAGAGCTTGCGCCCGGGGTCATAGACGATGCGGTCGGTGATGGCGCCCTTCTTGGTGGTCTTGACCGTGAACTGGAACTCGCCGCCGGCCGCCTGCTCGAAGACCAGCGTCGTTCCCTGCAGGGCCTTGGCGCTCTCAAAGACCTTGTCGAAGCCCAGCAGCAGGTTCTCGTCGGGATAAAGATACAGGATGTGCTTCTTGCGCGTGACGGTGTCCATGGCCTCGAACTCGATGGCGTCGCCGAAACGGTAGAGGCCGGGCTTCAGGCGCACGGCGCCGGAGGCGATCTCGCGCTGGGTCAGGAAATAGCGCGTCTCGCCCTCGGTGAAGATCTGCTCCTCGAATTTCTTGCGCTTCTGGAGCAGGTTCTTGCGGTCGCCGTAGCTGGCCTTGGCCAGGAAGGGGTTGCTGTCGCTGACCAGGGAGTTGCGGCGGATATGGTAGAGCACCGAGATCAGGTGCCACTTGCCCCAGCCGGCGCCGCTGGTCTGCTGCAGGTCGATCTTGTACTGCGTGGTCATGATGAAGTTCAGGGCGAAGCAGGTGGCGGCAAAATCGCGGGAGTCGGGGGCGACCTTGGCGAAGTTCTCGACGAAGAACTCGGTGCTTTCCGATGACTGCCGGCCCTTCAGGAACTCGCGGATGGAAGTGAACACCTCGGGGGCGATCTCCTTGAGGTTCTCCTTGAGCATCACCTTGCCGTTGATGAAGGCGATGGCCGATTCCTTGTTCAGCGCCGTGGTCAGCTTCTTGCGCAGCAGGTTGAAGTCGCGCTCGATCAGCGGCGACTGCGTCTGGCGCGGGTCGATGTCGGTGGTGATGTACTCCGCCGGGCGGCAGGGCGTCTCGTCCTTGTGCGGCAGCAGCAGCTCGATCTTCTGCTTGACCAGGTACTCGGTATACTTGCGGAATTCGGAGGTGCCCTCGTAGCTGAGGCGGATCTCGTCGCGGCCGCCGCGGTTGCGGGCCTCCTCGACCTTGAGGATGACCCCGCCGTCGACGGCGATGTACTTCTTGTTGCCCACCGGCAGCTGGCCCGGGTAGTCCTTGTAGATCAGGTCGCCCGCCTGGTACTCGCAGCCGGGGTCGTAGACCTTGACCCGGCTCTTGCGGTCGTCGCGCGTCTTGAAGAGGGCCACCTGGTAGACCAGGTCCTCGAATTCCAGCGGCTGCGCCTTGCCCTTGAGGAATTCGCGGACGAATTCCATCTCAACGGCGCCGATATCCAAGCCTGTTTCGCTCTTGTTCTCCACGATGCTATTCCCCCTTGATGGTTTTCCTGCCCGCGTCCGCCGAAGCGCCGCGGCTGCGGACGATCTTGGTCCCCGAGCGGTCGGCCAGCGCCGCTTTCAGCTTGTCGGCCGAGGTGATCAGCACCTCGCGGCCGCCGCCGTTGATGTAGTCGATGGCGGCGATGATCTTGGGCCCCATGGAGCCGGGCGGGAACTGGCCCTCGTCCAGCATGCGCCGGGCCTTGTCCACGTCCATGCGCGCGATGGGGCTGGCGTTCTCCTTGCCGAAGTTCTCCCACACCCGGTCGACGCCGGTGAGGATGATGAACAGGTCGGCCTTGGCTTCGCGGGCGATCAGCGCCGAAGCATGGTCCTTGTCGATGACCGCCTCGACGCCCTCCACCAGCCCCGACGAATTGATGAAGACCGGAATGCCGCCGCCGCCGGCGGCGATGACCACGATCCCGCGCTCCACCAGCGAACGGATGCCGCGCTTGGGGATGATGTCGATGGGCAGCGGCGAAGGCACCACGCGGCGGAAGCCGCGGCCTGCGTCCTCGACCATCTGCCACTTGTTCTCCTTTTTCAGCTGCGCGGCACGGAAGCTGTTGTAGAAAGGGCCGATGGGCTTGGTGGGCCTGGAGAACGCCTTGTCCTCGCGGTCGACCACCACCTGGGTCAGCACCGTGACCACTTCCTTGTCGATGGAGCGCTTGCGCATCTCGTTGAGGATGGCCCGCTCCAGCATGTAGCCCATGCTGCCCTCGGTCATGGCGTCGCAGACGTCCAGGGGAAAGGCGGGGATGGTGTTGGCCGCCGCTTCCATCTGCAGCAGGATGTTGCCCACCTGCGGGCCGTTGCCGTGGACGATGATCAGCTCGTAGCCCTTGCGCACGATCTCCACCATCAGCTGGGCCGCTTTCTGGGCGTTGCGGTACTGTTCCTTGGCCGTGCCCTTTTCGCCGGCCTCCAGCATGGCGTTGCCGCCGAAGGCGATCAAAGCAAGTTTATTTCTCATTTTCTCCAGCCCCAATAAAAAGCGGCGGCCGCTCCCCGGCGGAGAGCGGCCTGCCATGCCCCCGGTACAGGGACCTTATCTACTTTTTGAACTTCTTTTTCAGTATCTCCTCCAGGGTCGGCGTGCCGATCTCCTGGAGCTCGTAGCCGACGCGGACCGTGGGCTTCTTGAACTTGACGATGCGGCCCAGGTCGATGGGGGTGGCGATGACGATCAGGTCGCAGTCCACCTTGTTGATGGTCGCCTCCAGGTCCTTCATCTGCTTGGCGCCGTAGCCCATGGCCGGCAGCAGCACGCCGATGTCGGGA